>NZ_JBIQFG010000036.1:0-33157 GCF_045369345.1 Ureibacillus sp. 179-F W5.1 NHS
GCTATCGCTCTATATCCTAGTGAGCCACTTAAATATTCTTGAACCACCATCAATTTAAATTCTTCATTATATTTAGTCATAAAAAATCATCCCAAAAGTTAGTTTTTTTACTCTAACTTTTGGGGTGCAGTACCTTTTTCAAAAGGAAGGGTAGCTTTTTTATTTTAGCAAAAAGAGTATCCTTAAATGAGAATTAGCCATTACATAAACCAATTCAGTTTTTATTGTCCCTAACTCTAACACAGGCATTCCGTATTTTTAAAACTATTTCCAGCTTTGCTGTAAACCTTTTTACGAAAATGGACTCTTTATTAATGAAGACTTTGAAAGGAGGAGCTATGAATTCTCATCTATTGTTGGATATATACAATAAACAAGCAAAAATGATTTATTACTATTTAAAAAAGAACGGTTGTAGTCATGAAGATGCAGAAGATATTGTTCAAGAGAGTTATACGAAATTTATCGCTTATAGTAGTGGTGTTCCTTCAGAGAAAGCTCTTTCTTATATTTTTACCATTGCAATGAATGAATTTAAAAAGTGTTTAAAGAAAAAAGGGATAGAAAGAGCTATTTCGATTGATGAACATCGCTTCTGGAATAATTTTGCAAATGACCATGATACTGAATTGAGCGTTATAAATATCGAAATGAATCAAGAAATTTCACTTATTTTAGAAAGCATTCAAGAAATCTATAAGCAGCTCTTACTATTAAAATACGAGCTTGGACTTAGTTATAAAGAGATTGCTTTATTACTAGGAATGAAGGAAGAAACGATTAGGACATATTTATTTCGGGCAAGGAAAGAATTTCAAAAGAAGTGGAGGAATCTACATGAATGATTTTTCAGACGATCTTTATCTTTTTGATGAAAAGAAAATCAAGAAGGCAGTAAGAAGAGGAAAAATGAAGACGATCATTATAACTATTTTTGTTTCTTTAGTGGTATTTGTAATCTTGAACATAGCTAATTTAGCTATTTCATCACATTTTAGCCAAAAGGCTTTTAATCAATGGGATGCATATGTCCGTCTCAGCACTCCTAATGGATACATAAGTGAAACCGTGGATTCAAGGGGGGTATTAGGTGGAATAAGCAACTATGAAATTTCAAAGGATTTTAAAATTAAATCGGTCGTTATTGAACAAAAACAATATTCATTTGGTCTAATCCCATCTGTTTTAACTTCAAGAAGTTCAGGTGGAAACGTGGGAATTACAGGTGAAGATTGGCAATTTAGCTATAAAGAAAATGGGTGGAGAGAAATGCTATTTTTCCACCCCAATGTACCTTATAAACAATATAAAGATGATGAACAGTTAATTAACGGTATGCAGGGAGACAAAGTTTATGAGGTAGCACTTTCATTTGATCAGCCTTACAAACCAAATGAACTTTTTATACAACTTCCTGAAATGACATGGTTTTGGATAGACACTTATAGTAGTGAACAGTTAAACAAGTTTCAAAAAGAGGCAAAAGAAAACGATTGGTCTTCAACATTTATTAGAGAAAAAGATGCACTAGGTTTCTCAATAAATACGCCTTATATTTCACTCCATGATTTAGACAGTGAGTATGAACAATTTTTAGATTTACTGCAAATGAGTATTTCCCCTGATCACCAGAATGCTTTTAACAAGATGAAAGATATCAAGTTAGAGGATGTAGAAATATTAGGGGTGGTCGTTTATGGAACGAAGGATGAATTAAAAGAAATCCTAGAGAATCCTATCATTAAAGCTTCTTCGCTTGGAGGAGTCATTGAAAATTATTAGGATAAAATAAATAATATTGTTTTGCATTATCGAGTATTCCACAATCGGGCGCGATTGTGGAATAACTAAAATCCTATATTTATAACCCCGTTCTTATTTAGAGCGGGGTTATGCAAAGAGAGATCCACTATTTGAAGAAAAATTAAGAAACACGATTATAGACAATATGTTTCGGAATATCTCTAATATACCGAATATGTCAAACCTTAACATTCCGTTAGAGGTAATGACACAATTCATTTCTTCAGCTCATTTAGGTGTTATACGATATTGGTTAAATACAGATATGAAGCAAACCCCAGAAGAGATTTCCTCGATGTTAGTTCAAATGATATTAAAAGGACCTTTGGAAGCGAGTGGGCTAATCAAGAATATAATGGAGCAAAAATGAAGTTTTTTAGAGAAGACAAGCCTACTCTTTAATCTTGAGTAGGCTCGTTAAAGGTTATTTTAACAATTGTTGTTCAAATCTTTCTTTCACACTGTTCCACTCTTCTTGAATAATGCTGTACATGACTGTATGGCGAATCGTTCCTTCTTTACGAATCATATGATTGCGTAAAATGCCTTCTTTTACAGCACCTAACCGTTCAATCGCTTTTTGGGAACGAACATTTTCGTGTCCTGTTTTAATTTGAATCCGCTGCATGCCCAATTGTTCGAAGCCGTATTGTAGTAATAAATATTTACAGTTTGTGTTGATGTTTGTTCGCCACACCCTCGGATTTAGCCAAGTAGAGCCAATTTCTAAACGTTTATGTTGAAAAGAGATGTCCATATAAGACGTTGCCCCGACAATTTGTTGAGAACTTTGGTCGATAATGACAAACACAAAATCGGTTTCAGCTTCCCGTTTTTTTATCCCTTCTTCTACGTATTTCATTACGCTTTCTTTACTCAATAATTCCACCGACATATGTTCCCAAATACGGGGGTCTGATGCGGCAGAAAGAATCCCGTCCGTATGTGAAAGATTGATAGGTTCTAGTTTCACGATGTTATTTTGTAATATTTTCATTTTTCATCACTCCTTGTATTCATTAAATATCAGCTTTGATATGATAGAAATAACCAAAAAGGGGAAAATGAACAATACCAAGGAGCGTCAAAATGGAACTACAAATTATTTTTTCAACCGATGAACCGAAGTATATGACCATTTATAAGCAAATTAAAAAACAAGTCTTAACGAACGTCATCCATGCCCATGAACAGTTACCGCCAAAACGACTGTTGGCGAGCCAACTGAATGTCAGTATACAAACGGTTCAAACGGCTTATGAACAACTTATTAGTGAGGGCTTTATTTATACAATTGAACGAAACGGTTATTATGTCTCTGAAGTGGAATTTCCTTATTCCTTTGAAGATTCCTTTAAGCCTATAGTAGAAATTGAAGAGAATGAAAATCCAACGATTAGTTTTCGGAACGGCCAAGTGGATGCTGCCCATTTTCCATTTTCCGTTTGGACGAAATATGTAAAGGATCATTTTCAATCGAACATGATGCCAAATGCTAAGTGGCAAGGGGAAGCAATGTTACGAAATCAAATTACGCGGTACATACGAAAGGCAAAGGGCATTCACTGTCAGCCAAAGCAAATTTTTATTTTTAACGGTACCCAACAACAATTAAAAGTGCTAAGTCAATTTTTAAAACCAACCGCTGTCGGAATTGAAAATCCTGGTTTCCATCGAGTTTACTATACGTGGAAACAGTCCCGGCTTGAACCAACCCTTGTCCAGGTCGATGAACAAGGTTGTACGGTTCCGACTGTTCCGCTAGATTTGCTTTATACAACACCTGCTCATCAATTTCCAAAAGGAACAATCATGTCCATCACAAGAAAGGGAGAATTGCTACAGTGGGCCGCTGCTCATCAAAGTTATATTATTGAGGATGACTATGACGCAGAATTTCGTTATAAAGGAAATCCGATTCCACCATTGGCCCAATTAGATTATGAAGAACGGGTCATTTATTTCGGTTCTTTTTCTAAAACAATGATTCCTTCTATACGGGTGAGTTATATCATTTTGCCTATGCATTTAGTGGATTCCTTCGAACAGTTTATGCAATTTGACAAATCGATGGTATCCAGATTGGATCAAGTAGTGCTCGCCCATTTTATGAAAGATGGGCATTTTGAAAAGCATATCGCGAAAATGCGAAAACTTTACAGTGAGAAACGACAACATTTAATCGATGAAATTAAAAATCGACTAGGCGATGAGTTTATAATTACAGGTGATGATGCGGGGTTACATATTGTTTTACACTTACCCGATTATTTAACGGAACAACAAGCTTTGCAAAAGGCGAAATCAGTAGGGGTAACCGTTGATGCCTATTCCCAATTTCAATTTGATCGAACAGGGGAAACGTCGAATAAAGTTGTTATCGGCTATGGCACCTTGTCGTTGGAACAAATTACGCAAGGTATTGCCGCTATATCTACTGTTTGGAAATCCAAATAAATAAGAAAATCTCATCTGTATGAAGCAGGTGAGATTTTTCATGTTATTCTTTCGTTGGCCTTTGAAATAAGTATATTTGGCGGGCAATATATTCTGAACTAAAGTGAATACCATCCTTTAACCACCACATAATGATCCTGTCATTGAGGCTACTTTAATATCAAAGTCGATGTATTCTTTCGTTACTGCTTTTTCGGCATTTTCTCTCCTCGTCGCTTAATAAATGAAATAGTTCGTTTTCAAACTTCCGCATTTCAAACAATACACCGATGCATTTCCGATGGTCATACAAGAAATCTAATAAAATGACGAATGTTCATGATTCGAGAGGTCTTTCATATGAATTAAATCACCTACTTTATTCGACAATACGTCGATAATTTCATCGGTGATTTGTTTTAATAAATCGTTTATATCTTGGTAATGTAAATAGAACGTTGTGCGATTTAGTTCGGCGCGATTTGCAATTTTTTGAACCGTTAAATCGGCGATGGATGGGTTTTCGGCTAAGGGAGAAAACTGCATGTTTAAACATTTTATTCGACCGAATGGATCCGCTCCATTCCTAAAAATAAAAAAGCGGTCTATGCCAATGTTGAAAAGAATAAACTAACTTGGATTGTATATTTTGATGAAAAACTTCTGGAAGAAGAAAAAGAAAGATTAAAAGTGGCTTTAACCGAAATAATATGTGACTTTCCGGAAATATCCACTGTCGATTTGCAATATTTTTATCATACTGAACCTATGGATATGAAAATACTAACTATTACAATTGGCTTTTTACTAGATATGAAGGTGATTAAATATTAGAGCCTGATCTAGTTTGCTAGCGTAGGAAAGTGAGTCCATACATGGGAATGTTTACAATTATTCCGCAGTTTCATTTTTTGAGCGTTTTTCGTTTTTAAAGGAAAATGGCTCCAATGAATGTCTTCGGATTATAACCAATAAGGAGGAATTACTATATTTTGTCAGTTTCAATCAGGCAGGGAAAACATCGAATAAAGTTGTTATTAGCTAATATCACCTTGCCGTTGGAAGAAATTACACTACGTATAAGTGCAATTGATACAAGGTATCCAGAACAATCGGTTTCGAATAAGAAAATATTCTTTTTCAAAGAAAGTGACGAAATCACCATAAAACTATAGCTGTTGAGTAGTAATTAAATGGTTAACCATTAATGGGAATAAAAATTGTTTTCCAATAACCATTAAGAATACCTTGTGTCTAATTAGGAAAGTCTATAATTATAGAGATTTTTATATCATTAAAATTTACAGATTGGGGTCTTTTAAATGGAGTCAATATGGTTAGAGTATGCCTGGACATTGTTGATTCTAATTGGATTAGAAGGATTATTATCAGCTGACAATGCTCTAGTACTTGCAGTTATTGCCAAGCATTTACCGGAAGAACAGAAAAAAAGAGCTATAAATTACGGAATTCTATTGGCCTTTGTTTTTAGATTTGCTGCACTTTTTGCCATTTCTTTTATCGCCAATGTGTGGCAGATACAGGCGATAGGGGCTGCCTATCTTCTATATCTAGGATTAAAGCATGTCATTCAGGCACGGTTTGGTAAAGATAATAAGAATATTCATAAGGATGATGAAAAGGAATCCGCAGGGAAAGGTTTTGGTGCTACTGTAGGGAAGATAGCATTGGCGGATCTTGCTTTTGCAGTTGATTCTATTCTAGCCGCAGTTGCTCTTGCCCTCGGTCTTCCAGATTCTCCACTAGGCGACTTTGGTGGTATGGATGCAGGTCAATTTATCGTTGTACTACTTGGAGGTATTGCTGGACTTGTTTTGATTAAATTTGCAGCAACTTGGTTTGTACAACTTCTTGATAAACGTCCAGCTTTGGAAACTACAGCATATGCCATTGTTGCTTGGGTTGGTGTTAAATTAGCTGTAATCACGCTTGCCCATGAGGATATCGGTGTGTTGAATCATCACTTCCCTCACAGCACTACGTGGACACTAATCTTCTATGGAGTATTAGTAGCTATTGCCCTACTCGGTTGGTTTGCGCCTAGTAACAAGTCAAAAGGAAAAGATGTATCGTTATAGATAAAAATAATCTATAAAAGCATTGCCTTACCACTATCTTCCTATAGTCCCTTCGTATTAAATTGAACCTTGTTGGAAAAATTTGAATTGACTTTTAAAAAAAACGGATGTAGAGTGAAAATTAAATTAATAGGAAAGACCACTAGGGGAGCCATTTTGGCTGAGACAGAGTAATCTGGACCCTTTGAACCTGATCTAGTTCATACTAGCGTAGGAAAGTGGAGTCCGTGCATGGGTATGCTTACAATTATTCTGCCGCTCCATTTTTTGGAGCGGTTTTTTCGTTGTTGAAGGAAAAATGGCTCCAATGAACGTCTTCCGATTATAACCAATAAGGAGGAATTAACATGAGTTTTTCAGCAGAACTTAGGAGGGAAGCAACTCCTATCTTTAACGCAATTTTTGAACATCCTTTCGTACAAGGAATCGCAAAAGGAGATTTAAAAAGGGAACAATTAATCCATTACGTCAAACAAGATTTTGAGTATTTAAGTTCCTTTATACGAATCTATGGAATTGCTATTTCAAAGTGCGAGAATCGTGAAGATATGGCCATGTTTAATCAACAAATATCATTTGTTTTAAACAGTGAAACCCATCCGCACCAAAACTTTTGCCAAATCGCAGGTGTACCATACGAAGAGTTACAAGGATATCCGTTATCACCATCTGCTCACCAATATATTCGTCATATGCTGACCGTTGCCCATGAAGGAACGTTAGGCGAAATTTTAGCTGTTTTATTACCTTGTCCGTGGACTTACTGGGAGATTGGAAAGAAATTATTGAATGATGTAAAACCAGATCAATTCCATCCATTTTACGAATGGATTCATTTCTATGGTAGTCGTACGGATTCCATTACGACAAAATTCTGTGAACGTTTAGATGAATGGGCGTTAGATGCAACAGAGAAAGAAAAGGACAAGATGCGAAATCATTTTTTACTCAGTTGCCAGCTTGAATATATGTTTTGGGATATGGCTTATCGGCTGGAAGAATGGCCTGTCAAAATGGAGGCTGTCAAAGAATGAAGTGGAAGATGAAAGAAGTTGTTCTTGCGGTTATTTTATCCGTAGCTTGCGGTGTTATTTATTTAGGCTGGTCGACCCTTTGGATTCCGATTTCCGCTCTAGTCGGACCAGTTGGAGCAGGATTTATGTTTGGGATTTGGGTCATTGCTAGCCCAATCGTTGCTTATATCATCCGTAAACCTGGTGCAGCCTTTATCGCGGAGGTTGCAGCAGCGGCTGTTGAATTACTAACGGGTAGTCACTTTGGTTTATCGGCTCTGTTAGTAGGCGTTTTCCAAGGGATTGGTTCCGAAATAGCCTTTGCCTTATTTCGATATAAACGTTATAACCTCTTTACATTAATGCTTTCAGGTGCTTTAGCGGGGGTTTTAGGAATTGTTTATAACTTATTGGCTAACGGTTTTGGCTATTACACAACGGGCGTATTTTTTGCAACATTAGCGATTCATATTATTAGCGGAGCGATTCTCGGAGGATGGTTAGGGAAAGTGGTAGTAGACGCCTTAGCTAAAACAGGGGTGTTAGAACAATATGAAATTATGAAACAGACGAGAAAAAAGGGCGAGATCAATGAAAACGTTTCTAGGCTGTAAAAACTTGTTTATTCGCTTCTACAATCGCTCTGAACAATCGCTTCAAAATATAACGTTGTCCATAAATAAAGGGGAAAAAGTATTAATTTTAGGACCTAGTGGGAGTGGGAAATCAACTTTGATTTCCGCCCTTGCTGGTATTATTCCGGAACATATTGAGGCCGAAGTAAATGGTGAAGTATTTTCTAGAAAACATGTTGGCGTGATGTTCCAAGATCCGGATTCTCAATTTTGTATGTTGCATGTAGATGAAGAGATTGCTTTTAGTCTGGAAAATCGATCTATTCCTCGAAATGATATGGACAAAATGATTGCAGACATAATGGGGCAAGTCGGTTTGAACGTAGATAAGAGAACACCGATTGAAACATTATCAGGTGGAATGAAGCAACGATTGGCGTTGGCTTGCCTGTTAGCATTACAACCCGAAGTGTTGTTTTTTGATGAACCAACAGCCCAACTAGATCCGAAAGGTAGACAGGAAATATTTGATTTACTACACCAATTATCGAAAAAAACAAACCAAACGATGGTCTTTGTGGAACATGTATTAGATGGTTGTATCGAGTGGATGGATCGGGTCATTTTGTTAAATGATTGTGGAACTGTGATTGGGGACGGAAAACCAAAGGACATTCTTCAAAACTTCCAGAAGGAAATGGAAGTAGCGGGGATTTGGCGACCAAAGGTTTTTCCTGAAAAGTGGTCGGAAGTAGTGGAGAATACGTCCCATCCTATATCGATGAAACTATCTGAAAAACTTGAAACGAAGCTAGTTAATAATGAAAAGGGAAATAATGACGTAGTGATTCGTACAGAAAATATGGAAATAGGCTATGGGAAAAAGACGATTATTAGCGACATTAATGTAGAAATCCGTAAGGGGCAATGGGTATCTATTATAGGGCAAAACGGAAGTGGAAAAAGTACGTTCTTAAAAAGTGTGATTGGTTTAGAGCCTATAAAAAAAGGACAACTTTACTTTCAACATAAGGAATTAAAAAAATGGTCCGATCGGGAATTATTTGAAAAGGCTGGCTTTGTTTTTCAAAATCCAGAACATCAATTTATAACAGATACGGTATTTGACGAAATTGCCTTTGGTGGCCGACAAAGAAATTGGCCAAAGGATTTAATTGAAACAAAAACAATGCAATTATTAAAGGAATTTGGATTGGAAAGATATCGCGACGCTCACCCTTTTACATTAAGTTTAGGGCAAAAACGTCGATTAAGTGTGGCGACAATGTTATTGTTCGATCAAGTTTTACTATTACTCGATGAGCCTACTTTTGGCCAAGATGAAAAAACGACAAATGAATTAATTCGTTGTTTAAAAGAAAGGCAGAATCAGGGAACGACTATTATGATGGTGACCCACGATATGGATTTAGTTGATCATTATTCGGATCAAGTCATACTCTTTAACGAAGGAAAAGTGATGTATCAAGGCCAACCGTATGGATTATTTTCTGATGAAAAAATGGTGCGGGAATGTGGGTTGATTCCACCGCTCCATTACCAGTTAATGCATGAAAGAAGGGGGCTTGTTTTCGTATGAAGGCAAACGATTCCTTCCTCGCTTCTTTAAATCCGAGTTGTAAGTTATTTACGCACATATTCGTCATGTTTCTATTAATGACGATATCCAATCCAAAGGTGACTTTCTTCATATGGATTCTCGGTGTATTTGTTGGCGTTTTTTTAGGAGGTTGGCGAATTTCGTACCTTTTCAAACGGCTTGTCCCATACCTAGGGTTTTCCATTCTTGTCTTTTGGATGATGGCGGCCTTTGGCGAAGGGGAAACAACGATTTGGAAATGGGCTTGGTTCCATGTGACGGAGGAAAGTATCACAAATGGCTTAACGGTCGCATTAAGAATGTTAGGCTTTGTCACGTATGGCTTATTATTTACTTCTACAACCGATTTAACCTTGTTCATTATGAGTTTAATTCATCAATGTAAGCTTTCACCAAAATGGGCCTACGGATTACTAGCTGGATTTCGGTTTATCCCGCTCTTTCAATCGGAATTAAAGCAAATGAAGACGGCCCATAAAGTAAGAGGATACAAACAAAAAAATAGTTGGAAAGCGTTTATGCGGTATTCCATCCCATTGTTTAGTCAAGGAATACGAAAGGCAGAGCGAATTGCCATTGCAATGGAAGCCCGTGGATTTACAGGGACAAAAGAGAGAACATATTATCAAACGACTCATGTAGTTGCGAAAGACTGGGCTTATGCATTTTTATTATTAATCGTTGTAATAACGTTGATGGTGGTGGAGTGATGATTTAGTTTAACGGTCGCATTCTGATTCGGATGTGCATATCTTACTGAAAAACAGTAGGGTGTGTGACGTAAGGTGATGAAAAACTTTTCTAATGAAGTTTCCCTTCCGAAAGATACAGCTCCCCATTTATTTTCAAATGTGGAATGGTGGTACTATTTTGCTTATCTTACGGGAGAAAAAGGAGGCCGATATGCGACAATGGCTTCTTTTTTTCGAATTGGGGAAACCGAGTTAAATAAAGGCCATTATTTAATTTTTTCTCTCATTGATCTGGATAAAGAAATTCAGTATAACTACTCCCAAATCGACGCAACATTAAAGTGGAATTTAAAAGCTTTTTATCTTCCGTTGTATTTACTACTTCGACCAAATGATAAGCGGATATGGAGATTGCAAAAAAGCTTATTGAAAGGGAAAATTCCTTCTCCCCATACGCAAATGAAAAAAGTGACGATTGAACATAACCCAACCGAGCTTTTTTATGGAGATCATCAATTATCGTTTTTCGGTGAAAAGGAAGATCGTTTTAATGTACAACTAGTCGATAAAAAATTAGAAATCGATTTACAATTTGCGCCCCTTAAATCCATTGCTCTTATTGGTGAAGATGGTAAGCCAGATGAGTTATACTATTACTCCTTTACGAAAAACGAAGTACAAGGACAGATTCGTACGGAACAAGGAACCCAAAAAGTAACAGGTCAAGGTTGGTTTGATCACCAATGGGGTTGGGATTATGCATTATTAAAAGGAAACGAAGGGTGGAATTGGTTTGGTCTGCAATTAAATGATGGCCGAGAGTTGTTATTAAATGAAATGCATACCAGTGGCGAGAAAACCTTTTCCCCGATGGCCAATTTAATTGAACGGGACGGAACATTGCGTTTTTCAAGAAATGTGGACTTTCAAGAAATGAAACATTGGCAAAGTATACAAACAAAAGGAAAGTATCCAATCGAATGGAAGATTGTTATCCCTGATTTTTCAATGGAATTAAACGTAAAGGCTGCTTTTCCCAACCAAGAAATGCTTATTATTGGTCCACTTCAAGCGATATGGGAAGGAGCTTGTATTGTATCGGGTCAGGAAACTTTAGCGAGTGGAAAAAGGAAAAATATTTATGGAAAAGGCTTTATGGAACTAGTCGGATATGCGAATTAAATATTTAATGTTAGTATTACTCCATCACGAAAAGATATGTCCAACATTTGTAGCTTTCCTTCGTACATATTTTGTAGCCAAATTTCAATACTAAAGTGGAAACGAAAATTGGCGTAGGAAGGGAAGAGACATATGGCGAAGCATTCAGATACAAGTTGGAAACAGGATCATCCAAGTACATTGTTCGGCAACTCGGTTCAAAAGGCTGATCGCGCGGTGAAGCAAGCGATGTCCCACCCAGAGGAAATAGCAGTGGAGCATGCTTTCAATTCCATCACCCACGCAGAAAATGCGTTTTCCAATGCAGTCCAACATGAAGAACATATGGATATGATTGAAGCAAATAAACAGCATTTAGATAAAGTGAAACAACAATTACGTGAAGTGGAAGAGATTGTGGAAGAACAAAAATAAATTGGTATTACAAACAATGACAGCTAATTGGCAAATCAAATGCCAATTAGCTGAATTTTAAATTTTATTTGATTGTTGCGTCCTCGAAAGTATTAACGTATTTTGCTGCTTGGGAACCTGAAACTTTTCCAAAAACTGCACCGGACATCAGTCCAGAACCACCAGGATAATTTTCATAGAAAATACCACCAACCATCTCGCCTGCTGCAAAAAGACCTTTAATCGGTTTTTCATTTTTGTTTAAGACTTCTCCATTTGTATTAACATGAAGGCCGCCAAAAGCAAAAGTAATTCCACAAGTTACTGGGAACGCATAAAATGGCCCTTGTTCAATAGTCATCGCCCAGTTTGTTTTTGGAGGTGTAATTCCTTTTGTTCCTTTCCCATCTTTAATGGAAGGATTGTACTCGCCATCTTGTACAGCATCGTTATATTCTTTAATCGTTTGTATAAATTGTTCTTTATTTACAGACAGTTGATCAACTAATTCTTCCAATGTAGCTGCTTCATAAACCGTTGCTTCTTCTAAATTATATTCTTTTCTTAGAAGGGGACGTACTTGGGCATCAAAAATTTGATATGCCACATGGTCTGGTTGTTTTAAAATTTCACGCCCGTATTTCGCGTACGTATAGTTTCTAAAGTCAGCTCCTTCGTCGACAAAACGATAGCCATCTTTATTTAGCATAATACCTAAAGGATAGGAATGCTTTTTAAAAATATCACCTGGTTTAGTAAAATCGCCAACCTTAGGTACATTATAATCAGTTCCAATCGAATGGCATCCATCCCAGTCGCCGAATGGTTGAGCTCCAATTTCTAATGCCATTTGAATGCCGTCGCCGGTATTGTATTCTGTTCCTCTAACTATAGCTGCATCCCATTCAGCCCCAAGATATTTTGAGCGCATTGCTTTATTCGCTTCAAAGCTACCACACGCTAATACCACACTTTTTGTTTCAACTGTAATGGTTTCACCTTGTTTTAGAATTACTACTCCAGATATTTGTTCATTTTTCATTACTAATTGAATTGCTTGGGATTCATACCATACATCAATATTCAACTGTTTCGCGCGTTCGAATAATTGCTTCATTAAGCCGATCCCTTTTTCTTTTGTTTTTACTGGAAGGCCTCCCCAAAAATGAATTTTTCCTTCTTTTTTAAAGGATTGGTTATCATAGTTCAGTTCGAATTCTACGCCCTGTTCCCGCATCCAAACAATTGTTTCATATGATTTTGAAACTAATTGCTTTGCTAGTTTAGGATGACTTTGACCATCTGTAACACGCATTAAATCATCATAATAATCTGAAGTGCTATATTTTGGCATGACAATTTGCTCAGCTTCTTCATCTCGTAATTCGGGCATGATTCTTCTAATATCGTTTAAATCATTATAGGCAAATCGGATTGCACCGTCAGTAAAAAAGGAGTTGCCCCCTTTTTTATGCTCAGGTCCCTTTTCAAGTACTAATACTTTAGCACCGTTTTCTTTTGCGGAAATGGCCGCACATAAGGCAGCATTTCCAGCTCCAATCACTACAACATCGAACGAATTATTCTTTGACATTTCATTTCCCCCACTTATTTAATATTTACAAAATTCATACAATTAGTATAATAAAAGCTAATAAATAGATAAAATATTAAAAATTGATACCTATCGATAAAATTTTTCTATAACTATATAAAATGAGGGATTGCAACTATGGATGAGAAAGATTGGCTAATTTTGCAAACGGTTTACAAAGAGAGAAATATTACAAAAGCAGCTGAGCAATTATATATTTCTCAACCTTCTCTTACGTATCGAATTCAGCAACTGGAGCAAGAACTAGGGGTGAAAATTTTATCTAGACGAAAAAGGGGAGTCGATTTTACTCAAGAAGGGGAATATCTAGTTCAGTATGCCAATAGTATGCTTCAACAGATGAATGAAATGAAGGACTATCTAGCCAATCTTGACGGGAAAATAAAAGGAACCCTTAGGCTTGGTGTATCGCAAACCTATGCTCGTTATAAGTTGCCTACTATATTAGCAAAATTTATAACTGAATATCCTGAAGTGGAAATTAAACTAAAATCCGGTTTTAGTTATGAAGTGATTCAAATGATAAATAAAGAGGAAGCGAATATCGGTATCGTACGAGATGCTTATGACTGGAAGGGGTCGAAAATTTTATTAAACAAAGAAAAAATTTATCTTGTATCAAAAGATAAAATTGATATCGATCAATTACCGAATCTAACGAGAATTGACTACAATACTGATCTCTCCTTAAAAAATACAATTGATGCTTGGTGGAAAGAATCTTTTGATCATCCTCCTAAAAATACAATGGAAGTAGATTTAATCGATACTTGCCGCGAGATGGTTTTAAACGGATTAGGGTATTCCTTTTTGCCAGAAATATGTCTAAAAGGATGTAACAATTTATACACCTATGAATTGTATTTACATAATGAAAATCTAGTTAGGAATACATGGCTAATTTTCCATAAGCAATCGTTAGATCTTTCCGTAGTGAAGGCATTTGTTGAGTTCATTGAGAAAGAAAAGGCATAGCGAAGGAAAAGAATTTACTCAAAATACTTACGCTTTAAAAATGGGAGAAAGCATATGAAAAAATTCCTGACAGTTTCGTTGAAAATAAAAATATTAGGTTTAGTTATTTTATTAATTGTCTTCATTATCGGTTCGTTATCTTCGTTATATATTTATATGAAATTAAATGATGATATTGAGAAAGCGGAAGAGTTAACGTTACAGACAGCTAAAACTTTATCTTATATGCCTTCACTCCACGATTACTATGAATCGAATAATAATAAAACGAAAAAACTTGCAATTTTAATGGACCAAATTAAAAATCAAGGTGGGCCGATGACAGTCTTTTTCCAAAATCGTGATGGCTCTATTTTTGCTTCTACAGATCATACCCATTTATATAACAATCTTAAAGTCGAAGATACTTATAAAGCACTTACTTTTGGTAGTTATTCTGTTATTCAAACGACAGAAAGTAATCAAAAAGTATTAAAAGCAGTTGTACCTATCATTATCGACTATGGCAATTATAAGAAGATAGATGGTGCTGTAGTGGTCCTATATGATTTGAGTACACTTTATGCTGCTGTTTGGGATGATGTTAAAAAAGTGCTCAAAGCGTCTGTATTTATTTTAATTATCGGGGTGTTAGGAAGTTATTTACTTGCAAATAGTATTCGAAAAGATACTTTAAATCTTGAGCCCCATGAAATTGCAGCTATGTTTCGGGAGAGAAGCGCCATTCTGCAATCTGTCAAAGAAGGTATACTAGCTGTCGATGAAAAAGGTTTTATTACGATGATGAATGCGTCCGCCCGCTATTTATTAGAGGTAGATGAACAGGCAGAAGGAAAGCGATTATCGGATGTTATTAAAGAAAACGAATTGTTAGAGATTCTTAATGGTAATGAAAAACAAATTAATATTGAAATTCAATATAATGAAAAAATTATCATTATTAATACACAACCAATTATTGAAGAAGGTAAACGGATTGGCATTGTTGCTAGTTTCCGTGATCGAACAGAAATTAAACATATGGTTGATGCGCTTTCTGAAGTAAAACAATATTCAGATGACTTGAGAGCCCAATCCCATGAATTTACGAATAAATTATATGCGATTTTAGGTCTTCTACAGCTTGGGAAAAATGACAAAGCAATTGAATATATTAAAAGTGAAACACATGTACATACAATCGAAGAAGATCTCATATTAACGAAAATTCATGATGAAAGAGTACAAGCAATCTTGCTAGGGAAAATTGCACAAGCATCAGAAAAGAAAATAGATTTTGTAATCGATGAGGAAAGCTCATTAACTTATATTCCACAAGAGGTTACATTATCTTCGCTCATTATTATTTTAGGAAATCTTATTAATAATGCTTTTGAAGCGGTTAAAGATTCCGTCGAAAAAAGAGTCAGCTTTTTTGTGACTGATATTGGAAACGAAATTATTTTTGAGGTATCTGATAGCGGTCCAGGGATTAATAAAGAAATGGAACATCAACTTTTTCAAAAAGGGTTATCTTCAAAAGGGAAAAATAGGGGGTATGGACTTTTTAATGTGAAAATTGAAGTAGAATCATTGAGGGGGATAATTGAATATAGCAGTGATGTTGGAAAAGGGACTGTATTTACAGTGTTTTTGCCAAAGGTTTCCTAAGGGGGAGGGAAAGCAAAGTGGATGTAATGAATGTTGTCATTGCAGAAGATGATTTCCGAATTGCCGAAATTCATGAAGAGTATTTATCTCAAATTAAAGGAATGAATGTAATTGGAAAATCATTAAATGCGAAAGAAACAATGGAACTACTTAATAACCATTCTGTAGATTTATTATTAATGGATATTTATATGCCGGATCAATTGGGGATTGATTTGTTAGGTGAGATAAGGGAGAACTATCCTAGTATCGATATTATTTTAGTAACTGCAGCTAAAGAAAAGGAGTATTTGAAAAAAGCTCTTAGA
Organism: Ureibacillus sp. 179-F W5.1 NHS; assembly: GCF_045369345.1. Classification (NCBI taxonomy): domain Bacteria; kingdom Bacillati; phylum Bacillota; class Bacilli; order Caryophanales; family Caryophanaceae; genus Ureibacillus; species Ureibacillus sp. 179-F W5.1 NHS. The sequence goes on from NZ_JBIQFG010000036.1 coordinate 16,363, forward strand.
TATGGTGTTGAATATTATTTAATTAAACCTGTCACACTGGAAATGTTCGTTAAAACGATAGAAAAGTGTAAAGAGAATAGACGTTTATTAAATAATCTTTCAGAAGTAAATCAGGATATTATTAATCATTTTTTTGGAACTGGACAAGAAAAAGGCCACCAAAAGATGGATTTTCCAGCTGGAATTGATTATTTAACTTTAAAGAAAGTGAGTAACATACTCGAAAAGGAAGGAAAGGGTTTAACAGCTGATAAAGTAGGAGAGAAGATGGGAGCGTCAAGAACGACAGCGAGACGATACTTGGAATACTTAGTAAGTATCAACAAGGCCTATGTTGAACAAGAATATGGAGTAGTTGGAAGGCCCGAAAGAAATTATTATTTCAACGAATTATTGAAGGAAAGGCAATTATAACGCCTTTCCTTTTTTATTTGTGAAATTATTCACATTTTGAACAAAATGAATTTAATTTGTTTAAAGTTTTTAAAAAACAAATTTTAGAAAACGTTTACATTCATTTATTTCAAAATTAAGATTAGTTTAAATTTAATGAATTAAAGGGAGTGGAAGTAGTGAAAAAATGGGGAATTTTAATATTAGTCGTACTTTTATTGACGGCTTGTTCAACATCAAATAGTTCGAAGGGGAATAGTGAATACCCAAATAAAAATATTGAAATCGTGGCACCTGCATCACCTGGTGGAGGTTGGGATTTAACAGCCCGTTCTGTCCAAAAAATATTAAAGGACAATAAGTTAGTATCGAACAACATTAATGTGATTAATAAGCCTGGTGGAGGCGGAGAAGTCGGTTGGAGCTATTTAAATACAAAGGATAGTCATTACTTAGCTGTTAATTCAAGCTTGGTGTTAACGAATAATTTACTTGGACAAAGTAAATTAACACATAAGGAATTTACACCATTAGCAACGTTAGCTACTGAATGGCAAGCTATTGCCGTCTCTGCTGATGCACCTTATGAAACTATTAATGATTTATTTGAACAAATTAAAGCAGATCCAAGTTCTATCAAAATTGGTGTTGGACCTGGGTTAGGGAATGATGACCATTTATCTTTTGTTCAAGCAGCTAGTATGCAAGGGGTTACTGTAAAAGATTTGAATTTCCTCGTATATGATGGCGGAGGAGGAGATGTGGTAACGGCACTTTTAGGAAATCACGTCGATGTAGTAACAACTTCTTTATCAGAAGTGAAGGAACAACACCTTGCAGGTAAGTTAAAAATATTAGCCGTTTCATCTGAAGATAGATTAGAAGAGTTGGAAGATGTCCCAACTTTAAAAGAACAAGGTATAGATATGGTATTCCCACACTGGAGAGGAATTATGGGACCTCCTAATATGACGGGAGAAGAAATTCAATATTGGGATGAGAAATTAGGTGAAATGGTTGAATCTGAAGAATGGAAAGAACTACTTAAAAATAATGATTGGGATTCCTTCTATCAAAATAGTACTGAAACGAAAAAGTTTATGGATGAACAAGAACAGCTGTATACAGAGTTAATAGAGAAGTCGGGATTAGTTCAATAAAGGAGCGATTAAGATGAAATTTGCCAAAATCGGGATGCCCGTATTAATGATATTAATAAGCGTGACATTTTTAATTAGCTCGTTTTCAATTCCAAAGGCAACGCTCGGGAGTCCAAATGGTCCTTTATACTTTCCAATTGGATTAAGTGTCCTCATGCTTATTTTAAGTTTAGTTTATTTATTTAATGAACTGAAGACATTAGATGGAAGTTATGAAAAAATCAAAGAATTATTTGATTTACGAACACTAAGCCGGATTGGCGTAACCATTGTTCTAGGCATTATTTATGCTTTAATTTTTGAGACAGTAGGATTCTTAATCTCTACTATTATCTTCCTTGGATTGCTTTTATTCTATTTGAATGGAAGAAAAAAGTGGCTTGTCAATATTATTGTTACTGCTAGTTTTTCATTTATTACTTGGTATGGCTTTAGTCAATTGCTAGGTGTAAGTTTACCGTAGAACAGGGGGGATAAAAATGGAAGGTTTTGTTGAGGGACTTTTGACCGCTATTCAGCCAATCAATATTTTTTGGATCGTAATAGGAGGCTTTTTAGGAACAGTAGTCGGTATGCTTCCAGGGTTGGGGCCTGCAACAGCAGTGGCAGTCCTAATCCCAGTCACATTTGGAATGGATCCAACTAGTGCGATTATTTTAATGGCTGCCATTTATTATGGTGCGATGTATGGTGGTTCAAGAAGTTCCATTTTATTAAATACACCGGGGGATGGTTCGGCAATTGCAGCGACCTTTGATGGATACCCAATGGCTCAAAAGGGTCAAGCAGGTCAAGCTATGGCTATTTCAGCTATCGCTTCCTTCATAGGAGGGGTGTTAGCAACCATTGGATTTGTCTTCTTAGCTAAACCGTTAGCCAGTTTTGCTTTAAAATTCGGCCCTGCTGAATATTTTTTATTAATGCTTTTAACATTATCAGCAATTGTCTCACTTTCTATTGGCAAAATGATAAAAGGATTTATCGCAATGTGTTTAGGACTTTTACTAAGTACCATTGGAATTGATCCGCAAACAGGGATCCATCGCTTTACTATGGGAATTCCTCATTTAAGTGAAGGGATTGACTTTCTAATTGTTATTATTGGGGTTTATGCAGTAGGGGAAGTATTTTATAACTTTTTGACTATTAATAAAGAGAAAAAGAATAGTTCAAAAGAAAATAATAATATGGGAAAAATTTGGTTCACGAAGGAACAATGGAAAAGATCTAAATGGCCGATGCTTCGCAGCGCACCATTAGGCTTTATCATTGGAGTTCTTCCCGGTGCTGGCGGTTCCATTGCCTCAATGATTAGTTATTCGACGGAAAAACAAATTTCAAAAAAGCCAGAAGAGTTTGGGAAGGGTGCTGTGGAAGGTTTAGCTGCTCCTGAGTCAGCTAATAATGCCGCATCCGTCGGGGCAATGATACCATTATTAACAATGGGGATTCCAGGGTCTGGAACAACAGCTGTAATGTTAGGGGCATTAATTATGTTAGGCGTTAGACCTGGTCCAATGTTGTTTGAAAATGATCCAGGTATGGTATGGGGACTCATCAATAGTATGTTCATAGGCAATATTGCATTAGTTATTATTAATGTATTGCTAGTTGGCCTTCTTGTAAAAGTGTTAAAAACACCTGCAAAAGTACTTTATCCGTTAATCATTATGCTTGCCTTTATCGGTACATATACATTAAGTTACAGTACAGTTGATTTCTATTTATTGTTATTGTTTGGTGTGATAGGCCTTTTAATGAAGGTAATGGATTTCCCTATTGCTCCTCTTGTATTAGCACTAATCGTTGGAACAGATATGGAACAAAATTTCCGTATGGCGCTGACTTCATCTAACGGTAGCCTTGGAATATTCTTCTCATCGTGGATTTCAATTGTGTTAATCATCTTAACAGTTTTATCTTTATTCTATCCATTGCTTATGAAACTATTTAAGAATAAAAAGAAAAACGTGACTGCTAGTTAAATTGAATGTAGGATAAGTCCACCAAAGGGAAAAGGTGGGCTTTCCTTTTTGATAAGGGAGTTTCATCATGCAAAAGAGAATTTTATTAATTATAGCAATTGTACTGTATTTGCTTTTCTTTATTATGCCGATGGAAGTGGACATTAAAATTCAATCTATAGCAGCACTCATTATCATTCAAATATTATGGGTAGGTAAAGTCTATCCATTGGCCTATAGCTCATTACTCGTTATTTTATTACTGTCATTTCACTTTTTTACCCATGAGGAGACGTTAGCTTATTTAGGATCTGATGTTGTTTGGCTACTATTCTCAACTTTTATCCTTTCCAACGCATTAATTAACACTGGTTTAGCTAATCGTATGTCTTTGACCATATTAAAACTTTCTAGAGGTGCAAGCAGGGCTCTTTTACCGATAGCCTTTGCTTCCATTTTTGTTATATCGATATTAGTTCCTTCAAATGTAGGAAAAGCTAGTCTGCTTACATCTGTATTAGATAGTTTAATTAAAAGTTTAGGGCCTTCGAACAGTACGAAAAATTTGGCAAAGTCATTGTTTATCGGAATTACGTATCTTGTTCCGATTGCAGGTGCATTTATTGCAACGGGGGCTAGTTCAACGATTTATGCATACAATCTGTTTTCTGAAAATGGAGCGACTATTCATTATGTAAATTGGATTGTACTCTTTGGCGTGCCTATTTTAATTTTCGTTATCTTTCTTTGTATAATTTTTATGCTGCTGTTTCCTACTGAAAAAATAGATAGGGAGTTTTTATTGCAGTTAATTGAAGATGAGATTGGAAAGCTTGGGAAAATGAAGTTTGAGGAAAAGAAAATGCTAGGAATTATTGGGGTTGTTCTATTTCTATGGATGACCCAAAATGTCCATGGCTATTCGATTCCACTAATTGGTCTTTTAGGTGCATGTATAACGATGTTACCGAGAATCGGTGTATGGGACTGGAATCAAGCGAAGACTTCGGTGAACTGGGATATTATCCTCTTTTTTGCTTCTACGTTGATGGTATCAGGTATGCTTATTCATACAGGTACGATTACCTGGTTATCAAAATATTTAAACGCCATAGTAGATGACCAATCACCATTTGTCATTGTTTTAATTCTCGTGTTATTAACCGCATTACTTAGAATTATGTTTGTCAATGTACTCGGATTTTTAGCCATTATGTTACCAATAGCCTTTACTTTGGGAGATACATTAAGTAACGTATCAGCGCTTTTGCTCGCAAAAGCAGTATTTCTTGCTGGGATACCTGGATTCTTTTTTATTACCCAGTCACCAGTCCATTTAATTAGTTATTCATATGGGTACTTTACCGAGAAAGAATTATTCCGGGTAGGGGTAGTGGCATCCGTTGTATGGGTTTTAATAATATGTGTAGCTTTTTTAGTATATTGGTAGAAAGGGCATCGATTGAACATAAAAAACTACGCTCCTGCATTTCAAAGGAGCGTAGTTTTTGTTTTAAAGAGGTGGATTTTCTACACCGAATTGAACCCAATCTTCCTTTGGTGGGCCGTACACGCCGAACGGTTTTATGCCTGCTTGACGCATGAGGACAGTTATTTGTCCGCGATGATGGATGATATGTTTGATTAGTCCCATTAAAATTTGGGCATTGGATTCTTCTCTGCCAAAGGCAATTTGTCGTTTCTTCAAATCTTCGTCTGTCCATTGTTCCTCAATTACTTTCGCTGCAACAGCACTAGTTTTTTGAAAGGTTTTAACCATAACACTTGCGGATGTCGGGAGCTGTTCTTTATTTTCTACTTCATCGATTTTCAATCCGAAATCGGATAAGTATTCCGGTATTGTCGTCGTTAAATGCCATGCAATCCTTCCTAAAGTACGACCTTCCGCATACACTTTTTGATTTAATGATGTATCCGTTAATCCTTCCAACACTTTTTCCGTTAATATCGCTTCCTTATTCCATTCCTTTATGAAATCTGCAACGGTACTATACATGTTTCATTCCTCCAATATCATATATTTTCTGTATCTATTGGCGATTATAAACTACAATAGTGACAACGAATGTCACTGTTTATTATTTGGAGGTATCCATGTCTAAAGCGAAAAGGTTAAATGAGCTTATTATGATGGTGAATCGAAAGAAAAGGTTTACGGTAGGGGAGTTGGCGCAAGAATTTGGCGTATCTAAAAGAACGATTTTACGAGATATGCAAGAGTTAAGTGAAATGGGAGTCCCTTTATATTCTGACCCTGGTCCTCACGGAGGTTATCAAGTACTAAATGAAAGAATTCTTCCTCCGATTGCCTTTAGTGAAAACGAAGCGATTTCCATTTTTTATGCCATTCATGCATTAAGACATTACATTTCCTTTCCTTTTGATACGGAGTATGAATCGATCAAAAAGAAATTTTATTTAACTCTTTCTGGAGATGTACGGGATAAAATTGACCAAATGAAAGACCGGGTTGATTTTTACGCTATTACCCAGCAAGATGAGGTGCCGTTTTTAAAACAACTATTGGAGGCTGCCATCGAACAGAAAGTCATCAACATCGACTATGAAACGAATGAAAAAAGCAGTAATCGAAGTATTCAACCGATTGGTATATACGCGAAAGATGGAAAATGGTACTGCCCGGCTTATTGCTTTTTACGAAATAACTATCGTGTTTTCAGGTGTGATCGGATTAAACAGGTGAAAGAGGATGAACAAACGCCACCTATTAATTTAACGGATATTCATTTGAAGAATCGTTTTAATTTAATCGATAAAAATAAAGTCACATATCCATTGCATGTGGAGTTGACGGACAAAGGTATCGAAAAATTTAAAAAGGCGAGCTATCCGGGAGTTTTCTTACATGTTAGAGATGATGGTTCAGGGTATTTAATAGGTGAGATTTCCGAAGAAGATTTGTCCTTTTTTGCAAATTATTTTATCGATTTTGGGAAAGAAGCATTGATAAATGGTCCCATAGAATTAATTGAATGTATGAAAGAAAAGTTACATGAAATTTTAAAACTTTATCGTTCCTAAGTTTTTTGATGAAGTGTCTCCAAAAGTCTAGGTATTAGTAAAGATTCACCATATACTAATTTTGAAGTTTAACCCTGATAGGGGGTGAATTGATGCCATTTTATCCGCCCAATCCTAGACGAAGACAACGGCCAATGATGTATAGACCTGGTTTTGGACCTTCCAATCCAGCTAGAGGGCAACAGCAATCCTATGAGTCCAATCAAGGTAGACATGAGACGCCTTACTTCAACCCATATGAAGGAGGAGAACAGCCCTTCTATCCGTATCAGGAAGAGCAAGCGTTCTTTAATCCGTTTCAAGGAAGAGGAGAGGAAGCGTACTTCGATCCATATCAAAATTTGGAGGAACAACCATACTTCAACCCTTATGAAGGAGAGCCTCCGTTTTTTAATCCTTTTCAAGGAGGAGGGCAACCGTTTCCTAATCAAGGGAGGGGAGGGCAACAACTGTTTAATCAAGCGCCAAGAAGACCGCAGCCGGGTGCCTTTAACCGAAATTCAGGGAGGCCGCAACCGCCATTTAACGCAAACCAACAACCCCGACCGAGTTTTTTAACAAGACTGCCTGATAATATTAATAAAATCTACGGCCATGTCGGAACGATTCGGAACGGGGTTGATATGGTAAGGCAATTAGGAGCCTTTCTAAATGCCTTTAGAGGACCTAGATAGCATCCATACATCTTTAGCACATCAATCATTGTTGATGTGCTTTTTGCGTTTATCCCTTCGTACAAGTGAAGATACGATAATCTAAAATCTCTTGATATTTTAAAACTTTTTCGAAATGCTGCTCCATTATGTCAAACGTTTCAGGTTCAATCGACTCGGAGAAATGATAATCTTCTAAAACGGCATTGTCTTGTTGTTGGGGTGGCTGGGGATGAATGTGGATAGAATGAAAACCGGTTTGCTCCAACAAATCAATCCAATTCTTTTCCGTTAATAGGGTTTGAAAACCGTAAAATTGTATAAGATCATCTTTTTCCGTTTCATCGAGGAGGCGATTGATCATCAGTTCTATTAAAATGAAACGCCCATCAGTCTTTAATAAACGGTGAATCTCTTTAAGGGCGGTTGACGCATTAACAAAGGATAGCACTGATTCTGAAAGTATAAAGTCAAATTGCTCAGCCTGTAATGGGACATTTTCGATGGAACTTTGGTGAATTTCTACAGATAACTGTTCCTTTTCCATTCTTTTTTTCGCCTTTTCCACCATCAATGGATGGATGTCAATACCGGTTACTTTTGCGCCGAATCGAGAGGCTAAGTAAGCAGCCGTTTGCCCCGTACCACAGCCCACATCTAAAACATAGGATGATTCATTAATCTGCTCCTTCCTTAAAACGTCCATTGTTAAACTAAGCCCGCCAGGATGGGCTCCTCCGACTCCAAATTGGGAAAGAAAATTTAAATACTTGGAACTTTTCATCTAAACGACCTACTTCCTTCATCTTTAGTTGTAGTTTATGATGGGCGCATTCAATCGTTCCTGCAAAAGAGTATAATCATGCTCAATATATCCTTGGAATTTAAAAGTAGTAAATCCGATTTATTCCCTATTTCCTTCCAAGTCTGTAAGAACTACAATAGTAAAGGTCAATTAGGTTGTTACGCATAAAACAGAAGAGAAAATCGTATTGTATGACGACCCTTGAGAAGGAAGTTGAATCTTTTTACAAAATTGCTCGTAAATGTAAAAGGAAAGAGGTGAAGAGATTGGGGAAAACGAGAAAGGTTATGGTAGGTATTACTTCCACTGCACTGACGCTTGGATTAGCTGGATGTGGTTCAAATACAGCTGAAGGATCTCCTCCTGATGATCAATACTGTAATGATTGGGAATGGGATAACGACGATGGTGTATGGGAATGTGATGACAGACATTCTAGCTATTATGGTCATTATTACTACGGCGGTACTTATTACAAAGATAAAAACTCCCTGTTAAAAAGTTCAAGCTTTAAAAGCTCAAAAAGTAGTTCCTCTGTGAAGAAGAGCTCAGGCTTTGGCAGTGGATCGAAAAGTTTCGGGGGTTAAGAACCCACTTTATGAAAAGGGAAGATAAAAAGGGAGGTACACAATGAATTTATATCTTAATTTTGCATCGTATGTAGGAGTTTCCTTACTGCTACTGATCGTAGGAGTTGTTTTATTTACGATCAGTACACCGAAGTTAAAAGAATTTCGTTTAATTGCTGAAAAAAATGTGACGGCGGCGATGTCCCTTGGAGGGAAAATTTTTGGTTTAGCGATCGTTTTAGGCGCGGCAGCACAATATTCGGTTTCTTTGCTTGATATGTTGCTTTGGGGAGCAATCGGAATTGTCGCTCAAATTATCGTCTTTATTTTAGCGGAAGTAATAACGATTCGTTTTAGTATCCATCAAGCAATTGAAGAGGATAATCGAGCAGTAGGAACGATGTTATTATCTTTATCGTTAGCCGTTGGTTGGATTATTGCCAACTGTTTATCTTACTAGTTAGGGTGGGGAAGGACAATGAAAGCATTAACTTACTATCTCGATAAAGGAAATGGCCATTATGAGCCATTCTATGAATATACGACAGCCAATGTTGGAATCGATGAATTTTACGCGAGGCAGTTATGTACGTACTTCATCTTAAGAGGAACCCAATACGAACTCACTTCCAATGAAATGCTTGGGGAAGAAGAGATTTTAGTCATTAAAGAAATCGGTAGAAACTACCCAGGAGAAGACGAAAGAAGTTTTCGTGGCATGGGCGTTCATATCGAGTTTCGCAGCCCTGATGAACGGAACAATTTCCCGTTATTATCCCGCATTCCTTGTCCTTCCCACTTCGATGTCCTTCGCTACCTTGTAAAGGATGTAGTCGATGTACCTGGCATCGGACAAAAGCTTGTAACCTCTACGGAAATTGACGAGGACCGGGGAGTTTATGTCATATACGTCAAGGATGTAGGAGAGGGAGTAGAGTGAGGGAGTCAAATGATTATCATACAAAACGCCAACAATTTTACCGAAATATAGATGGATTTTGGGCTGACCTGTACGGAGAGGAATATGCCCTATATGATATAAAGCTTTTAAAGGAAGAAGAAGTAACCCGTATCCGCCAAATTAGCGAACGGATTGGGACGATCTTTTTTAAAAGTGCTTCCTTGCTTCGAAATGTGCCCGATGAAACATTACTCGAAATGGGCTTCCCAAAGGAAACGATCTCCTTTTTAAGATTAAAAACGATTCCAGCTGAGAGTGTCATTTCTCGGCTGGATTTAATTCCCTTTGGAGACAGTTATAAATGTATCGAAATTAATGCGGATACACCGACATTCATTAAAGAGTTATTTTCGATTAATGGGCTCGTTTGTAATGAATTTGACGTGGCGAATCCGAATGAAGGAATGGAAGTTCTTTTAAGAAAAGCGGTTCGACATAGTATTAATGAAAGTATTGCCCATCCATCACCTCACATCGTGTTTACAGCCCATGAGGATAACATTGAGGATAGAGAAACGGTACTGTTTCTTCAAAGGGGGGTACCGTCTAAATTTACACCTCTTCATCAGCTACAAATTCAAAGGGGAGTTGGTCTCTTTGATGAAGAAGGGATGAAAATCGATGTTCTTTACCGCCAAACTTTCCCGATTGAAAGTTTAATAACAGACGAAGATGATGAAGGAAACCCAATTGGTAGATGGTTATTGGAGCTGGTGGAGGAAGGGAAACTGATGATCATTAATCCTCCTTCTGCCTTTTTACTACAAAATAAAGTAGTTCAAGCAATTATTTGGGGGTTGCATGAAGAGTACCATCCTTTCTATACAGATGAAGAACACGAGTGGATAGAAGAATACTTTCTTCCAACTTATTTAGAGCCGGATCCACTGTTAGAAAAGGGAGTTCCCTTCGTGAAAAAGCCGTCCTTTGGAAGGGAAGGTGACACGGTAGAAATTTTTAATGGGGATGGTCAACTTGTACATCAAGATGCCCAAAAATCTTATTCGGAATTTTTACCGGTCTATCAGCAATTTATCGAACACCCAACGGTAACATTTCAAAGTGAAAAGGGTGTCCAACAAGGTCAGCTTCTACTTGGAAGCTTTTTATTAAATGGAAAATCATCTGCAATAGGTTATAGAGTAGGGGGAACGATTACGAATAATCTTTCCTATTACTTGCCTGTTGGACTTTTAAAGGGAGGAGGGTAAGGAGTATGTGGATTTTACATAAAATTTTCTCAAAAATATCAAAGATTTCCCTCCTACAAGCTGCCCTTTTAACGGTCGCTCTCATTTTAATTAGTAGTATTACGATGAGACTTGTTGAGCCGGAAACGTTCCCGCGATTCATTGATGCTTTGTGGTGGACGATGACGACCCTTGTAACGGTAGGTTATGGCGATTATTTTCCGGAGAGTGACTTTGGAAGACTGTTTACGATGATTCTCCTTTATACAGTTGGTATCGGTGGAATGGGGATTATTATCGGAAAAGTGTTTGAAAGCTTTAGCACATATCGAAGAATGAAGGAGGAGGGGCGATTGAGCTATTCAGGAAAGAATCATTATATTTTGATTGGGTCGTCAAAAGAGAAACTAGAAAATGTCGTAGAAGAAATTGTAAGCGGTGGCTATAAAGGGGATGTGGTCATTATTGATCATGCTGAGCGCTGCCCGATTGAATACGACAAAGTTCATTTTATAAGTGGCAATCCGGCTGAAGAAGAAGTTCTCGTGAAGGCCAATATTCTGGAAGCAAAATCCGTCGCCATCTTTTCCGATGATCAACAAAATTTTGCCGAATATGCCGATGGAAAAACGTTACTTACCGCTTCCAGGGTGGAACATATCGCGAAAAAGTATGATAAAAATATTTATACAATTGTAGAAGTAAAGAAAGATAAACATATTGCCTTATTCGAACATGCCAATGTGGATGAATTCATCCTGTCCAACGATTCAGTTTCCCGACTGATGGCACAAGCAGCCCTTCATCACGGTTCGAGTAAGTTATTTAAGCAAATTTTAAGCAATACCGACGGGGAGAATCTTTATGAAATTAACGCCAAACCTGAATGGAAAACATATCGGGATGCATCTATTGAATTGTTTGATATGGGTGCCATTTTAATTTCAGAAGGGAGCTCCTTAGACATTGCCCGCCGCCATCATGAGGAAATTCCAAAGGGTGCGAAATTATTTATCATCTGTGATGAGGGAACTTACAAAAAGATAGTAGGGTAATAGTGTCATATATTGGTATATAATATAGGAAAGCCTCATTATTGGTGGGGCTTTAATTTATTTAGGCAAACTATTTTCAATACATAATCTTCTAAAGTGCATTTCTATTGATATATGAGGAGGTTAAAATGTTATCGAGAGCTGAAAGGATTAAAAGGGAGAAAGTAGAGAACCGTAAACATTTACTAAGTCTTCCAATAGTATTTTTATCTTTAATTGTCAGTATCGTAATTTATCTATCATCGCTGTTTTTATGGGTTAAAGCTATTGAAGGAACAACTTATAGTGGGGTTTTGGAATCGATTATTCAAATTAATATGATAGCAGTTGGTTTATTTATCGCTTTAGGTTGTTTGAATTTGAAGTTTATGACCGTTATTATCAGGTCATTGCTTAAATTATTATTTATGATATGGGTTGTACTGATGGTTCAATTTTCGCCTATGGCACAAAATATGTGGTTAATCATCCTTCCGTTTTTCTTTGTCTATCTGGAAGTGTTATTAGACATACATGGTGGTCTTCTACAAATGAAGTTTTCAAAAATAAAGTTTATGAGTGCGGACTTTTTAAAAAATCATTCCGTTGCCATTTCAATCATTATTTTAGCAGTTATTAATGTGGTCTTATCTTATTTTATCGATGATCTTTTAGAGACAATAACCGTGTTCGGATAAAGAATTTTTACATCTTGATTAAAAATCTAATGACAATGCGTAACGCGTTTGTTGTTAGGTTTTTTTATGTTTTAAGGTGTGTGAAAAAGGATATTTTATTGTAGATTTGTTAAAGTTCAACATTAATTCACAAAAATCATCACATATCCCATTAAATTCACTCTATAATGGTGATGAAGATATTGATATTACAATAAAAGTAGGTGTTGGAGATAAATGTTACCTATCAAAAGACAACAACAAATTTTAACATGGTTAGAACAAGAAGGAACATTGCGAGTTTCTGAAATTAGTGAAAGATTAGGAGTTTCAGAAATGACGGTTTACCGGGATATTAAACCTTTAATCGATGAACACAAGGTTTCTAAAACATCCAAAGGGATTACCCTTGTTGCACAAACTCCCAATTTATTAAATCGATGTGTGTATTGTTTGAAAGAACCGAATTCAAGAATGTCCGTGCAATTAATCAAAAAAAACCAACAAATTGAGCAAGCTTGTTGTCCCCATTGTGCTTTATTGCGATATAAAGATATCGAGCAGGACGTCTCCCAAATGATTTGTCGGGACTTTTTAAAGGATACGACGATCAGCGCAAAGACGGCTACTTATCTTTTGAATGCGGATATCCAACTGAATTGTTGCCAACCACAGGTCATTGTTTTTGAATCAAAGAAACAAGCAAAACAATTCCGAAAAGGGTTTGGTGGGACGATTTATAACTTTGATGAAGCCATTCAAGCAATAGTAGATGAAATGCACCCGAAAAATGGGTGCTGTTAAAGGACAAATCCAAAGATAGCACAAAAAGTAAGGAGGGCTAGGTATGGATGAAGCAACGAACAATGTAGCAGAAAAGAATGAAAAATCAATGAAAGCGGCCCTATATAAAACGGTATGGCGGTGGCATTTTTATGCCGGGATTATTTTTGCGCCTTTTTTAATCATTCTCGCCGTTACCGGTTCGATTTATTTATTTAAGCCACAAATTGAACAAGTCATTTATAAAGATTACTACGAGGTGAACCCACAAGGGGAGAAAATATCCGCTTCTGCGCAAATAGAAGAAGTGAAAAGACTGCACCCGGATGCCGTCGTAACTCAATATCGTCCTGGAGAAAGCGAAGACCGTTCAAGTGAAGTGGGCATCATTTCCAACGATGAGTCGTTAACGGTTTTTATAGATCCGTATACGGGGAAGTCCCTTGGAGAGTTAAATAATGATGATCGAATTATGGATCGAATTGAAGAATTTCACGGGGAATTAATGGCAGGGACAATCGGAGATCGAATCGTAGAATTGGCAGCTTGCTGGGCGATTGTACTCATTGTGACGGGTCTTTTTTTATGGTTTCCTAGGAAGAAAAAGGACTTGTCTGGAGTACTGTTTCCAAGGTTGACGAAAGGGAAAAAGATTTTCAGAAGAGACATGCATGCGGTGCCTGCCTTTTGGATTACGGCAGGGATGTTATTTCTCATTATGACCGGATTACCTTGGTCCGGATTATGGGGTAGTCAATTTCAAACAATCGTTACGAATACAGGAGAAGGATATCCACCATCTGTTTGGATTGGTAATGCCCCAACTTCCAATGTGAAAACAAAGGAAATTGCAGATGTCCCGTGGGCAGCTGAAAATTTAGAAGTACCGAAGTCTGAAGTGGAAGGGTATGTACCGATTTCCATTGACGATGTAGTAGATGTCGCAAATCGAGTAGGGATGCATCCAAGTTATACGGTCATTTTCCCAAATGGCAAGGAAGGGGTATTCACATTATCCGCCTTTCCTCCAAAGGCACAGGATGAAGCAACGATTCATATCGACCAATATTCCGGTGCGGTGCTTGCTGATTATCGTTACGATAACTACGGTGTAATGGGGAAAATCATTGCGTGGGGAATCACATTACATAAAGGAACTCAATTTGGTTTGATCAATCAACTTATTAGTCTCGCAATTTGTTTAGGGATTATTTTCGTTGTCGTAAGTGGATTTTACCTTTGGTGGAAACGAAAACCGAAACATAGTTTAGGTGCTCCAAAAGCCATTAGTATGAAGAAAATGAAACTCTTCCTTCTATTGATGATTGGGCTCGGCATACTGTTTCCTTTAGTTGGTTTGTCTCTCATTGTTGTTTTCCTAGTAGATTGGCTCATTATTAAAAGAATTCCAAAAGTTAGGATGTTTTTCAATGCATAAGAAAAAAATGATATGGATGTTTCTTTTCATTGTTGTGCTTAGTGGATGTTCCCTGAAACCGGACGTTGCAAAGCTGTATAAAGAAGAATCACCCCTTCAATCAGAAATTATCATTCCTAACACATTTTCAGCCAATGAAAAAGAAACAATCAAAGTCATTCTGACGCAAAATGGGGAAAGAGTAGAAGGGGCAGACTTTGTTCATTTTGAAATATGGAAACAAGATGGAACGGTCACGTACTATATGGAAGAAGCTTATGATTTAGGAAACGGTGTTTATGGAATTAGTAAAGATTTTGATAGTGAAGGGCTCTATTTTGTGAAAGTACATGCTGGCAATAATGGATCGATTATCGTTCCACAAAAACAATTTGTCGTAGGTGAACTTTCTGAAAGTGAGCTGGACTTCTTGCAAAAAGGGCAACAAAGCCAAATCGAAGGACATGAACATCATCATTAATAGAAGAAGAGACAACTTTCACAAATAGAAAGTTGTCTCTTTTACTTATTTTTTCAAATGATAAGGTGAACGTATAAGAATGCCTCGTTCGTTGTGAAGGATATTACGTCACATTTTCCTTTATTTCCAAGTTTTTCCGACCGCTTAGGGTGAATCGTGATAAAATTTAACTATGCAGCGTGAAAATAGAAAAATGAAATATAAGATTGGCACATAAAAACTTCATGTGAATATAGGGGTGTGATGTAAGTGGTAGAATTAAAGGATTGGAAAAATAATGTTCACGGGCATCGGTTTATCGCTTCTTTTAGCGGAGGGAAGGATAGTACGTTAGCTCTGTTTAAAGCAATGAAAGCGGGAGAAGCAGTTGGACTTATTGTTATGATGGAGGAAGAAGGGAAACGGTCTAGATCCCATGGAATGCCTCCGGAAATCATCCGTGCACAAGCAAGTTCTATCGGTTTGCCTATCTATGCAGCAGCTGCAAGTTGGACAGATTATGAAAAGGTATTTATCGGTCTTTTAGAAAAGGCGAAAAAACAAGGAGCAGAACTGTTAGTAACGGGAGACATTGATATACCTGAACATGGCTGTTGGCATGAAAAGGTTACGAACGATGTTGGATTAAAGCTTGGAATGCCCTTATGGGAAATGGACCATCGTGCAGTTGTCGAAGAATTCATAGATTTGGGATTTGTATCGGTTGTTGTAACGGTTAATTTATCTCTTGGCATGCGAGAGGACGATTTAGGGCGAACATTTACGCATGAATATGTGAAGGAGCTTGAAGCTCGTGGTATTGACCCTTGCGGAGAAGGGGGCGAGTTCCATACTACAGTAATAGATGGCCCCATTTTTAAACATCCGATTCCAGTCCGTAAATGTGACGTTATAAAGGACGGAGATTATGCTTTTTTACCTTTGGAGCTAGAACAGTAACGAAATAAAAGTTCTAGGCCTTTGGTGGTTAGACGTAACTATTGAAGTGTTGGGGGATTAAGGATGAAAATTAATAAAAGAAAAAAAACTAAGAAAAAGCGAGTTTATAGTGATACATTAATCGAAATGATTTTTGAAATGATTTTAGAAATCATTTGGAATGTCATATTGTTTTTACCAAGAATGGTGGCTCGTCTTATTTCGAATATATGGTAAGTCGATTAATTATTAACGAATAAATTTTTTCGATGGTTTTCCTATTTAAAAGGAAGCCATCTATTTTTATTATCATTGTAAATTCACAAAAATAGTAAGATAACTCTATGGAAAATATTTTTCTGAAGAATAATCAGATTTATGACTAAGTATAGGAATAGAAACATTCGTATACTAAGGTAAGTAATTTAATAGGGTTTTGTGGGCGGTCAGCACTTGTTTATCCTCTACTCTTTTAGGAGAGGAGGTGCTGTTATGACAATGACGAAAACCTAATCTACATCATCTCCGAAAGGGTTCGATTAGGAGGTGGATAGATTTATGAGTATAGATGCATTGTCGGTTACGATTGATGTGGCTGTTCTAGTAGTGATGATTCTTACATTGTCCTATGCGTTTACACAAAAAAAGTAGGTTCTATGTCAAATGTTGGGGTGAAGTGATATTACACGGCACCCCGATTATCCTAAATGAATCCCAATTTTCTTAG
>NZ_JBIQFG010000037.1:0-33104 GCF_045369345.1 Ureibacillus sp. 179-F W5.1 NHS
GTATTAGGCACGCCGCCAGCGTTCGTCCTGAGCCAGGATCAAACTCTCCATAAAAGAAAATTTGATAAAGCTCTAAAATTACACCGGCATCATAATGATGTCCAAAATTTTGTTTCAACTGTTAAGTTAAAACTGTATTTCATTAACGTTTTGTCGTTCAGTTTTCAAGGTTCATTTTGTCACCGTTTAAATAAGCAACTTTTATATTATAACATTCCAACAATGTTATTTCAAATATAATTTTACTTACTCTTCAAATAGTAACTTTTATATTATAAGTTATCCTTCACTATTAGTCAATTATTATTTTGAAATACTTTTTCAAAACATTCACGTCGTTAAGGACAAGTAATAATATACTATAACCAAGAAAACTAATCAAGCACTTTTTTTAAAAAACTTCTTTAATATTTTAATATCAAGTACAAAAAGGATAATACCAGCAATTACAATTAATCCTCCAACAATTTGGGTTGTCATTAGATCCTCTAAAAAAATAAAATAAGCTAAAATTGCAGCTCCAATTGGTTCGAATAATACCGCTACCGAAATAACATTTGTACTTACCCATTTTACCGCCCAATTAAATAACGTATGTCCTAATAAATTTGGGATGATTGCTAATAATAAAAACCAAACCCATGTCATCGATGGATAAGGACCGAAAGACTCTCCTTTTATGAGTACATAAAAGAATAGACAGATTGTACTTATTGAGTAGACTACCATCGTATATGTAATTAAAGAAATTCGTTTTCTTACATCTTGTCCAAATAATAAATAACCAGTTATAAGTCCACAAGCAATTAAAGCTAACATATCCCCATAAAGGGCATTTCCACTCACCCGAAAATCTCCCCAACTAATTAACACACTTCCCGAAATGGCTATTATCCCTGAAACAATTGTCTTTAGTGATAATTTTTCTTTAAAAAACAGATACGTACCGATAAAAGCAAATAACGGTTGTAATGTTACTAACACTGTAGAACTTGCTACGGACGTGTAGTTTAGTGACTCAAACCATAAAATAAAATGAAATGCTAAAAAAATACCTGCAATTGAGGAGAAAATCCAATCCCTTTTTGTTAAAATTTTTATTTCGCCTTTAAATTTATAAAAAAACAACGGACTCATAATTAATATGGAAAAAAGCATTCGGTAAAAAGCAATGACTCCAGCATCAGCTTCTGCTAACTTCACAAAAATTGCAGATAACGAAATTGAAATAACACCTATCAATATTGGAATGTATGGATGTATTTTTGGTTTTTCCAAAATTAGATAACCCCCTTGGATAAATTTTGCTATATTAATAAAATAAGACATTCATTCATATTCTGTCATTTATAACCAATGTTATCAACAAGAAAAAGGAGGACCATTATTGGGTATTCTATTTTTAAACGAACCTTTCTCCTACGAGATTATTGTGAAGCTTATTATCGCTGCAATATTAAGTCTAATAATAGGAATTGAAAGGGAATTAAAAAAGAAACCAGTTGGCTTAAAAACCAGTTTAGTTATCGCTACCTTCAGTTGTTTATTAACGATTATTTCGATTGAAACTGCATATAGTACACCTAGTCGGGACGATATTAATATTACAATGGACCCCCTACGACTCGCAGCACAAATTGTTAGCGGCATAGGTTTTTTAGGTGCAGGTGTCATTTTGCGTAAAGGTAATGATAGTATTACTGGATTAACAACAGCTGCAATGATATGGGGTGCAGCTGGGATCGGAATTGCCGTTGGAGCTGGTTTTTATATAGAAGCATTCGCTACAGTAGTCATTGTTGTAATAGGAATCGAACTAATTGCTCCTTTTTTATTAAAAATTGGTCCTAAAAGATTGCGTATGAAAGAACATGTTTTAAAAGTAAGGTTAACGGAAGAAGAAAATATTCAACACCTTCTTAACTTTATGAAAGAAAATGAAATGTATATAGATAATATTCGTATTAAAGATATACCTGTATCGACAGAGCTTTTTTTATACGAGGTAGATATTCGTTTTTCAACTTTATTCCGAACTGATACGCTCTATATCTATCATACATTGCATTCATTACCATATGTACAAAAAATTGAATTAGAAAATCTAGGATAATGGAGGAAATGTAATGGGTGAATTTTTCAAATTATTAAAGAGTGGGAATAAACCATCCCTTGTTGCAGCATTTGTAAACCTTTTTTTAGGAATTATTAAAGGAGTTGCCTATTTCTTTACAGGGAACGTAGCTATGTTTGCTGAGATGATGCATTCATTAGGTGATGCTGCCAACCAATTCTTCGTTTTTGTTGGTTCTGCCCTTTCTAAAAAAGCACCAACTAAACGATTTCCTAACGGTTTCGGACGTGTTGTAAATTTAGTCTGTTTAGGCGCCGTATTAATCGTCGCAATTCTTTCTTATGAAACAATTAAAGAAGGATGGCATCACTTTAGACATCCTGCTGAAAATTCTGAAGGAATATTAATTGCATTAGGTGTTTTATTTTTAGGGATTGTATTAGAAGCAGTTGTACTTCATAAAGCTGCAAAAGAAGTATTGCATGAAGTAGGTCAAGAACATGCTGGTTTAATGGCTATTCCAAAATCAATCGCTTATTTAAAACGTGCTAAACCTGCAACAAAGCTTGTGTGGATGGAAGACGCGGTTGCTACTAGCGGAAATGTACTTGCCTTTCTCGCTATTGTAATTGCTTATTATACCGGTTTCCACGCATTAGAAGGTATCGTTTCGATGATTATCGGTGCAATGATGTTCTATGTCGTCGGACGTGTATTTTTAGATAATGCCCGCGGAGCAATTGGAGAAACAGATGAAGAAATGTTTGTTCATATTGGAAATCTTGTGATGGAAGATCCGAATGTAACGGATATTAAAAGGCTTGAAGTAATTAAAGAAGGGGAATTTCTACACGTTGATCTCGTTGCAGAAACAGATCCTAACAAATCATTAGCCTATTTAGATGATGTACGGGATCATTTAGTTGAATTAATTATGAGTCAAAAGGGTGTTTCAAAAGTGACGATTTCCTTCGACGAAGAAGACGGCATTACGGAATGGAAACACCATTTGCAAGAAAAGAAAATTAACAACGCTAATTCAAATCAAGATCCTTCAAAATAACATAAAGCCCCTTGCACTGAGAATCTTAGTTGCAAGGGGCTTTTCATTATAAAGACATTTCTAAAATAGCTCGGACATCTTCAGCTTGTAACGTTTTAAATCTACCGAATGGACCGTTTACCATCGATTTTTCAACAAGAACGTCTAATTTGGAATCATCAATATCGTAGTCCGCAAGACGACTTGGAGCACCTATCGATGTCCAAAACTCTCGTAATCGTTCAATACCTTCTAATGCCACTTCTTCTGCTGATTTACCTTCTGGATTTACATTAAATACCCGTGTTGCTAAACCTGCAAAACGTTCTGGATTAACAGAAACATTGTGTCGCATCCAGTTCGGGAAAATAATTGCTAGTCCACCACCATGAGGTATATCGTACACAGCAGAGACAGAGTGCTCTATATTATGTGTTGCCCAATCTCCACGGGAACCCATTGATAGGAATCCGTTTAACCCTATAGTTCCTGCGAATAAAATCGTTTCGCGCAACTCATAGTTTTCTAGGTCTTCAATTAATTTTGGTGCAGTGTTAATCACTGTACGTAATACCCCTTCACACATCTCATCAGTAATAGGAGTATTCGTTGCATTATGGAAGTATTGCTCAAATACGTGAGACATAATATCGACCATACCATAGACTGTATGATTTTTCGGTACAGTGAATGTATAAGTTGGATCTAAAATAGAAAATTTAGGAAATACCAATGGATGACCCCATCCGTATTTTTCTTGTGTTTCTTCATTTGAGATAACAGAACCAGAATTCATCTCAGAACCAGTTGCCGCAAGTGTTAAAATTGTACCTAAAGGTAGAGCGTCCACTACATTTGTTTTCTTTACAACAATGTTCCATGCATCTTCATCTACTTTAGCGCCAGCAGCTATTAATTTGGAACAATCAATTACTGACCCGCCACCAACAGCTAGTACAAAATCGACGGATTCTTTTTTACAAATTTCTATTCCTTTACGTGCTGTTTCGACTCTAGGGTTAGGTTCCACACCACTAATTTCAAAAACATTCATATTTAATTCATTTAAAATGGTCATTACTTCATCATATAAACCATTTTTCTTAATGCTTCCCCCACCATAAACGACAAGAACGTTATGTCCGTATTGAGGTAATTCTTGTTTCAGTTGTTCGATTTGACCTTTACCGAAATGCAAACGTACTGGATTGTAGAATGTAAAATTGTTCAAAGTAGACTCCCCTTTATTAGAAAAATAAAAAAGCTATGTAAAGAACTGTTCTTTACATAGCCCATTTTATATGATTATACCCATCCACGGAAGCGAGAAGCTTCAGCAGTACGACGAACACCAACCATATATGCTGCTAAACGCATGTTTATATTACGAGTTGTCGCAGTAGTATACACATTTTCAAATGCTTCTACCATTTTTCTGTGTAATTTTTCACTTACTTCTTCTGCTGTCCAATAGTAACCTTGGTTATTTTGAACCCATTCAAAGTAAGAAACCGTAACACCACCAGCAGATGCTAATACGTCTGGTACTAATAAAATACCACGCTCTGTTAAAATCTTCGTTGCTTCAGCTGTAGTTGGTCCATTGGCAGCCTCTACTACAATACTAGCTTTAATATCATAAGCATTATCTGCAGTAATTTGATTTTCAATGGCTGCAGGAACTAAAATATCACAATCCAATTCCAGTAATTCCTGATTCGTAATCGTATTTTCAAATAAAGTTGTAACAGTTCCAAAACTATCACGACGATCTAATAAATAATCAATATCTAAACCGTTTGGATCGTGTAATGCACCATAAGCATCAGAAATGCCGATTACTTTCGCACCTAAATCACTCATAAATTTCGCTAAGAAACTACCAGCATTACCAAAACCTTGGATAACAATTCTTGCATCTTTAATATCAATTCCACGTTTTTTTGCTGCCTCTTGGATAACGATTGTAACACCTTCAGCCGTTGCACGATCCCGTCCTTGAGAACCACCAAGAACGATTGGTTTACCTGTAATAAAACCAGGTGAGTTAAATTCATCCATTCGGCTATATTCATCCATCATCCACGCCATAATTTGTGCGTTCGTAAATACGTCTGGAGCAGGGATATCTTTTGTAGGTCCTACAATTTGCGAAATCGCACGTACATAACCACGACTTAAACGTTCTAGTTCTCCCATTGACATTTGACGGGGATCACAAATAATACCACCTTTACCACCGCCATAAGGTAGATCAACAATTCCACACTTTAACGTCATCCACATTGAAAGTGCTTTTACTTCGTCTTCACTAACCATTGGGTGGAATCGTACGCCGCCCTTAGTTGGTCCAACTGCATCATTGTGTTGAGCTCGATATGCTGTAAAGACTTTAGTAGTACCATCATCCATTTTCACCGGAATACGAACACGTAACATACGAAGTGGTTCTTTTAAAAGCTCATACATCGATTCTTCATAACCCAGCTTGTTTAACGCTTCCTTAATTACATCTTGTGTTGAAGTAAAAAGATTTAAATTTTCAGCCATCTAGATTCGCCTCTTTAGTAATTATAATGATTTTATATCGCAAACATTGTAACATACTTTAATTGTTATTTGTTTATGAATATCTATACATTTTGTAATCATTTCTTTTTTATTAAATATGGGTCAATTATTATTAATTTAAAAGCATTTTTCATAAGAATATGAGGTTGAATTTTCTTAATGGTATCATACGATAAAAAAGCAGACGCCAAAACGTCTGCTTTTAAGTTTATAAACGAACTAAAGAGTTTCAGAAACCGTTTTTGCTTGCATGTGAAGCTGTAAATAATCTGGGCCACCTGCTTTTGAGTCCGTACCAGACATATTGAATCCACCGAAAGGTTGGTAACCTACTGTTGCTGCTGTACATCCGCGGTTAAAGTAAAGGTTCCCTACATGAAAATCTTCACGAGCTTTTTCTAGGTGGAAACGATTATTTGAAATAACTGCACCAGTTAAGCCATAAACAGTATTGTTTGCAATATCAATTGCTTCATCAAAGTCTTTTGCTTTTGTCATTGCAAGAACTGGACCAAAAATTTCTTCTTGCATAATACGAGCTTGCGGATCTACGTCGCTAAATACAGTTGGGTGAATGAAGTAACCTTTCGAATCATCATAGTTTCCTCCAGCTACTAAACGACCTTCCCCTTTACCAATCTCGATATATTCAGCAATCTTCTTAAACGCACCTGAATCATTAACAGGACCTACAAATGTTTCTTCGTTCGTTGGATCTCCAACGATTAATTCATTCGTTAACTCTACAACACGGTTTAATACTTTTTCGTAAGCTTGGTCACCTACAACTACCGCACGTGAACATGCTGAACATTTTTGACCACTAAAGCCGAATGCACTTGTTACGATAGATTGCGCAGCTAATTCTAAATCTGCATCATCGTCTACTACGATTGTATCTTTACCACCCATTTCAGCGATCACACGTTTAATCCAAATTTGCCCTTCATTTAATACAGACGCACGTTGGTTAATACGTAAACCTACATCGCGAGAACCTGTAAAGCTGATGAAACGAGTACGTGGGTGATCTACTAAGTAATCTCCTACTTCAGCACCTGAACCTGGAATGTAGTTTACAACTCCCGCTGGCATACCTGCTTCTTCAAGGATTTCCATAAATTTATAAGCAATTACTGGCGTTGTAGAAGCTGGTTTTAAAAGAACTGTATTACCTGTTACAGCAGCCGCAATTGTAGTACCTGCCATAATGGCAAATGGGAAATTCCAAGGAGAGATTACAACACCAACCCCAAGCGGAATATAACTGTATTTATTAATTTGTCCTGGATTTTCATTTAACGGTTGACCGTCTTTAATAGCTAACATTTGACGACCATAGTATTCTAAGAAATCGATACCTTCAGCGATGTCACCATCCGCTTGAGCCCATGGTTTACCAGCTTCTTTCGTCAACCAAGCACAAAGTTCGTATTTACGGCGACGAACGATAGCTGCTGCTTTAAATAAAACTTCAGCGCGAACTACAGGATCTACTTTTTTCCAAGTATTAAAAGTAGAATCAGCTATTTGCATTGCTTTTTCAGCTAATTCTTGATTTGCTTTTGAAACAGTACCAACTACTTCCGTTTTATTGGCAGGGTTATATGATGTGATTTTTTGTTCAGTTGTAATTCTTTCCCCACCAAAAATTAACGGATAATCTTGTCCAAGTTCACTTTCCACTTTTTTCAAAGCTTCTAAATAAGCTTGTCGATTTGCTTCAACAGAAAAATCAGTTAATGGCTCAGATTTGTACGGAATCATGAAAAGTCCTCCTTTAATAGTTACGCTTAGAGTGCGTGTTTAGCTAGCAATTCATAAGTGCAAAAAATATTTGCACCAACTTAATGTTTATATATATAATAATGCAAAAGATTGTTGCGTTTTTCAAGTTTTAATTTTTATAAAAATCAAACTATTTGAGGTGAACCCTATTGAAGGTACAACTTAACCAATTGATAAAATTTTATGAATCCGCTATCGAACACGTTTCCGTAGGTATTCATGCGGTAGATCAAAACGGACATACGATTATTTATAATAATAAAATGAAAGAAATTGAAGGCTTTGATATAGAAGATGTTTCTGATCGTTCCATTTTAGAATTATTTGCTTTTAGACAAAACGAAAGTACTTTACTACGCGTCCTCCAAACCGGTATGAAGGAAATGAATGTTAAACAAACTTATTGGAATAAAGATGGCCACGAAATTACAACGATTAATGATACTTACCCTCTTTTGGACGATGGTAAAATTATAGGAGCTATCGAATTTGCCAGAGATATAACTTCTTTAGAAAAACTTGTATATCAGCCATTAAGAAGATATGGTGAACCGTTAACCTTTGAAATTATTACAGCCATATCCGAGCAAATGAAAACAGTTATAGAAAATGCTAAAAAAGCATCCCATGCCAGGATCCCCGTGTTATTAATAGGTGAAAATGGTACAGGTAAAGACTTAATTGCTGAAAGTATCCATTATGAATTAAGCCCACCTAATGATGAATTTATCACCTTATTTAGTAGACGAACTGAACAATCGGTCTTTGAAAAATTAGAAAACTATTTGTCGCAGGATAAAACATACACTTTTTTCTTTGAACGTATTGAATTTTTATCCATTCCTATGCAAAATCAATTGCTCAAATTATTACACAATTTATCAACTGAAAAGCATATGTTTATCGGAAGTATCGGAGACGATCCAATCGATTTAATTAGCGATGGACAATTATTGAAAGATCTTTATTATTATTTTGCATCAATGACGATTTATATTCCTCCGTTAAGTAAACGAAGAGAAGATATTAAACCGTTTGTCGATGATTATTTTAGCCGTCATCGTGAACGATTTGCTTCTAATATTAAAGGATTATCTCCAGACGTGATGAACTTATTCCAGCAATATGATTGGCCAGGAAATTTAAAGGAACTTGAATTACTTTTAGATGAGATCGCTTCTATGATTACAAACGAAAAAATAGTTACGTATGAAATGTTACCATTACATTTCCGTTTTAAAGTTCAACAACTGGACGATAAAACTCGAAATCCTAACTTTTTTATTGTACATTCCAATAAAGAACTATTACCGTTAGACGATTATTTACGAGAGGCAGAAAATTATTATTTGCAAAACGTCTTAAATATGTACGAAGGGAATATTACGAAAACAGCTAACGCCCTTGGAATGAGCAGACAAAACTTGCAGTATCGCCTTAGAAAGCTAAAAAAATAAGACAGAGGGAAATCACACCTTCCCTCTGTCTTATTTATTGTCCTGATTGTTCAATCCAATGTTGTAACTTTTCTTTTAACGATTTAAAACCATTCGCATCGTTTTCATCTACCCGGTCTTGTAAAGATTTTCGTGGTTGTTCCTTCTTCTTTTGAGGAGGGGCTTCTTGTAACGCACGAGTTGATAAACTTATTTTGTCCGAGTTCTCGTCAATATCTAAAATTTTAACTTGGATTGCTTCTCCTACTTTTAAAAAATCTGCAACGTCCTTTACATACCCATATGTTATCTCTGAAATATGAACGAGACCTTGTGTTTGTTCATCTAGTGCGACAAACGCCCCGTAAGGTTGAATTCCAGTTACCTTACCGGTTACTACTTCACCTACTTCGTATTTTTTTGCCATAAAGCAGTCCTACTTTCTTTATCTACGTAAATGTCATGTTAAATTATAACATATGTATAAAGAGGGAACAAAGAATCTCCCTAACCCACTGAATATTAATTATTTGAAGAAAAGTTAAAAAAAATGAACCGATTGTAAATTTCATATTTCAGACAAAATATTCTCATAATTTAGAAGAAAAAATAATTATAATATAGAATACCAGTTTAAATTGGAAAGGAAGTGCTTTAAAAGTGAAACAAAAATTTCATGAACAATTAAAATTTTTACGTGAAGAACGAAATTTAACCCTCGATGAGTTATCGAAATTAACTCAAGTTGGCGTTGAAAAATTAGCACTTTATGAAAAAGGAGAACTTATTCCTTCAGTACAAACTATTTTAAAACTTTCAACTGTATTAGAAGTTCCTGCTTCAAATTTAACAGACGGCATACAAGCATAAAAAAAAGGATTTCCTTTCAACTATAAAGGAAGTCCTTTTTCTTTTTATACGATACATTTTGCTTCAAATTTAATCGCAATTAATTTATAAGAAATCGCAACACAATTTTCAAAAGGTATCCATTGCTCAAAAGAATGCTCATATACAGTTTGAATTACTTTTGCCAGTTGACTAGGGTCATCAATTCCTTGAAGGGCAGCTACAACATCCGCTGCTTCTGTGTCATAGTTGTCACTACCAATATGAAATGGATCCCATTGTTTTAATAATTCAATGGCTGATTTATTCATTAATATATTTTCCAAAGTTTTCACCCTAAATTTACAATTTACTATGCTATTATATAATACATAATTAAAAAAAGAAATGAGTGATAACTTTGTTTAATTTTGATGAGCTCTATGATCGTAAAAACACGAATAGTCTTAAGTGGGACCAATTTAAGGACCGTCTAAAACTCACTTATAATGTGGAAGACGCTTCTGATATACTGCCAATGTGGGTTGCAGATATGGACTTTGCTATTCCTCAAGTAATCTCAGATGCTATTAAAGCGCGGCTAGACCACCCTATTTTTGGGTATTCCTATGTTAGTGATGCTTGTAAAGAGGCAATACAAGGTTGGTTTGAGCGTCGTCACAATTGGCACATTGACACGAATTCACTTATGTTCCATCAAGGGGTCGTACCTGCCCTTGCAACCATTCTTGAAACATTTACAGAGGCTGGGGATAAAATTTGTATTTCTACACCCGTTTATCCTGCCTTTTTCAACATCCCAAAAGCTCAACAACTCGAAGTAATTGAGTGTGAGTTAAATGTAACGGACAATACTTTTACTTATGATTTTAATCGCCTTGAAGAACAGTTTAAATTAGGAGTTAAAGTTTACATTCTATGCAGTCCACATAACCCAGGTGGTGTTGTTTGGTCAAAAGAAGAATTAGAAAAACTTGTACAACTTTGTATTAAATATGATGTATTACTTATTTCAGATGAAATTCATGCGGATATTGTATTTGAAGGATATCGACACGTTCCAACTTTAACTGTAAAGGATGCAGATAAAGCAAAAATTATTACTTGTATCGCTCCAACAAAAACCTTTAATATCGCTGGAATTCATGCTGCGATTATGGTTGTCCCAAATAAAGAGTTGCGTTTAAAACTTATGAAAGATAAGGAAGCTCATGGCCGTGACGATTTAAACTTACTAGCTGCTGCGGCTGTACAAGCAGCATATGAAAAGGGCGACGAATGGGTCGACGCAATGATTTCTTATGTATCGAACAATATGGATCATGTTGTGGAAGAGTTAAATAAAATCGACGGGATTAAAGTAACAAAACCTCAATCCACGTACCTAATTTGGATTGATTATCGTGATACAGGTTTAACGGAAAGTGAAATGATGCATCGTCTTCTTGAAAAAGGAAAATTAGCGATTGAACCTGGTACAAAATATAGTGAAGCAGGTAGAGGTTATTTACGAATGAACGTCGCTTGTTCCATGGAAACAGTAAAAGATGGAGTAGAACGGTTTAAGAAAGCTTTATTATAAAGTTCATAAAAGGGCAACCAACAACGGTTGCCCTTTTTTCATTACTTTTCTACTTTAGATTGTATGTTTTGTTGGCGCTCGCTTAAAATTCGCTGTTCCAAATCCTTTGTTTTTTGTTCTTGCTTTTTAGACAAACGTTTAAACCACATGAAGGCCAAAAAACATAGGATGACTAAAAATACCATTTCTATTGCGGCTGGGATGTATGAACTTTTATCCTCTGGGAAATATAAAAATCCTAGGATAACGAATCGATCCATTTTGTTGTCACACTTCTTTCATTGTATTATTCGACTACTGTAATCGATTCAATTTTAACATCTTCAAGCGGTTTGTCGCGCATATCTTTGTCAACGTTCGCAATTTTGTCAACAACGTCCATGCCTTCAACTACATGTCCAAATACAGTATGTTTGAAATCTAACCAAGGTGTTCCACCTTCGTTGGCATATGCTTCAATAATTTCTTTTGGATATCCAGCTTGCTCCATTTGTTGAATCATATTGTTCGGTGTATGTTGCATTTGAACGATAAAGAATTGGGAACCATTTGTGTTTGGACCTGCATTGGCCATTGAAAGGGCTCCTCGTAAGTTGAACAACTGTTCATTAAATTCATCTTCGAAAGAATTGCCCCAGATAGATTCACCACCCATCCCTGTTCCAGTTGGGTCACCACCTTGAATCATAAAATCTGAAATTACTCGGTGGAAAATGATACCATTATAATATCCGGATTTTGCGTGTCCTAAAAAGTTTTCTACCG
Source organism: Ureibacillus sp. 179-F W5.1 NHS (assembly GCF_045369345.1). Classification (NCBI taxonomy): domain Bacteria; kingdom Bacillati; phylum Bacillota; class Bacilli; order Caryophanales; family Caryophanaceae; genus Ureibacillus; species Ureibacillus sp. 179-F W5.1 NHS. The sequence goes on from NZ_JBIQFG010000037.1 coordinate 12,108, forward strand.
TTTTTGGTGCATGTTCAGGGAAAAGTTTTATTTTGATTGAACCTAAAGTAGTATTCATTTCAACTAAAACTTCACCTGGGTTTAATTCTTTCGTTAATTGTGGAAACATGAAAAGTCTCTCCTTTTACAATAAAATATGTTCGATTTAGGTATTCCTTTATATAAATAAAAATCATTTAATACCTCGTACAGTTTATCATAGAACGTTTAAATTTTCCGCTAATATCCTTTTTGCCCTTTCTTCGGTTTCCGAAATACGTTATACTTGACAAAACATCAATTTCACGAAACAAATGATGGAGAATTATTAGGAAGAAAGTGAACAGAAATGTCGAACCGAAAACATAATTTTATCATTATTTTAATATCTAATTTTATCGTCGCGGGCTCCATGACGATGATTATGCCCTTTTTATCTCTCTATATAAATACTTTTGGAGATTTTTCAGAGAGCTATGTACAAAAATGGGCAGGATTAATTTTTGGCGCAACCTTTATAACCGCCTTTATTATGTCTCCCATTTGGGGACGTATTGCTGATAAATACGGTTATAAACCGATTATGATTATGAACTGCTTTGGTATTGCCCTAAGCATCTTTTTAATGGGTTACGTAACAAACGTAATTCAATTTTTTATTTTACGAATTATTATGGGATTAGTTACTGGATTTATCCCTACTTCTACTGCCTTCATTAGTAAACATACACCGAAAAATATTGCTGGCAAAACCTTAGGTACCCTACAAATTGGTAGCGTTGGCGGTTCTTTATTTGGACCGGTAATCGGCGGTACTATAGCGGATGCAGTCGGCTTTAATTACACGTTTATTTTCACTTCCATCGCCATTACGATTGCTGCCATTATTATCATTTTTGGCATTCATGAGCCTGAAATGATTCGAAAAGAAAAAAGTAATCTTTATTCGAGAAAAAATATTCTTTGGGCGATTTTCCACCACCCACTTATATTAAGCATAATGTTCGTTACTGCCTTAATTCAAATAGGGAATTTTAGTATCCAACCATTATTATCATTATACGTTTCCCATTTAACTACATCCGAACAAGTAGCCCTTTTATCTGGTATCACCTTTAGTGCTGCTGGGGTCGGGAATATTTTAATTGGACGATTTTTTGGTCGTTTAGGCGATTCAATTGGCTACGAAAAAGTATTAAAAGTATTACTACTAGTTAGTGTCCTATGTATTATCCCACAGGCCTTTGTCACTTCCCTATGGCAATTAATCGTACTGAGATTTTTATTAGGTATGTTCTCCGGTGGCCTTATTCCGATTACAACAGCTATTATTCGCCGGGAATCACCGATTGAAGTACAAGGAGAAATTATGGGATATAATCAAAGTTTCCGATTTTTAGGAAATGTCATTGGCCCGGTATTAGGTGGTTTTATAAGTGGGCTAGCGACTATTTCTACTGTCTTTTATTCCACTGGCTTCCTATTTTTCATTGCAGCGATTGTGGTCATTATCATACAAAGGTATCCAAAAAAATATTTAGATGATCTATTAAAAAGCCATGCATAATTTCGATTATTAATTTGGAGGGGAATCTATTAGAATCCTCTCCTTTTCTTTTTGAATATATGATATTCTTCTGTTAGGAAATATTTGGGGAGGACGAATTATATGAAACAAGTAGTAGGCTATATGATTACATTTTGTTGTTTCTCTCTTCTGTTGCTACTTGTGAACGAAATAACGGATGAAATATCAGTAGCCCAAACCCATCAGGAGCAAATCGAAAGCGAAATTAAGCTCCCTACCATTGAAAAACAATTACCTGTAACAATGGTTGACCGAAATGGATTTGTATTTAATGAGGAATATACTGAGTGGAGACAGCCTATTCCATTAAAGGAAGTACCTGAAATCATTAAACAAATCTATTTACTAAGTGAAGATAAAGAATTTTATAACCATGTTGGATTCAATTTAGGAGCCATTACAAGGGCGATGGTTGTCAATTCCTCCCAAGATTCCATGGAACAAGGTGGTAGTACAATAACGCAACAGCTTGTCCGACTACGTTATTTATCAGAGGAAAAAACCTATTCCCGTAAAATTACCGAGCTTTTTTATGCCTACGAGCTGGAACAGCAGTATGACAAAGATGAAATTTTTGAAATGTATTTGAATGAAATGTTTTTCGGTAATCAAGTATATGGCATTGGTGCAGCGAGCAGTTTTTATTTTCAAAAACCTTTAGCTGAACTTTCCATCGCTGAAATGGCCTTTATAGCCGCAATTCCAAATAACCCTTCTTTATATAATCCATTGAACCATTTTAAAAATACAAAAAAGCGGCAAGAACGATTGCTTGATATTTTAGCCGAAAATAATGTGATTACAAAAGAAGAAGCCAATACATATAAACAAGAAAAAATTGTTTTAAATACAAAGGAAAAAATTCAAAAAAACCCTGCCTATAGTACGTATGTTTTAGCTGAATTAAAGGATTTAGTTGCAATAACTGAAGGCTATGAGCAATTGCTCAAAGAGTCAAAATCAGAAGAAGAAAAACAAAAAATTAACGAGCAAATTGACGAAAAAGTCAACCAATTACTTCAATCGGGGATCATCATTCATACAGCCCTTGATTCGAAAAAACAATTACAAGATGAACGAGCTATTAATAAAATTTTAGGAAACGGTAGCTTACAAAGTAGTGCCGTTGTCATCGACAATCAAACAAGGGAAATTGTTAGTCTATATGCAGGGAAGGATTATAAGAAATTTGATTTTCATAGAGCTTATCAAGGATTCCGCCAGCCCGGTTCCTCCTTCAAACCATTAGTCGTCTATGCACCTCTATTTGAGACAACGGATTATACACCAAAATCCATTGTAAGTGGTGGAAAATATTGTGTTGCAGACTTTTGTCCTGACAACTATGATGGAAAAGTTTATGGGAATGTTTCGATTTCTACGGCATTTAAGTATAGTTACAATACATCCGCGCTACGGCTGTTAGATACAATTGGTCTCAATACTGCCTTTCAATATATTGAGAAGTTCCACTTTCAATCCCTCGTTCCTGAAGACAAATCCTATGCTGCAGGACTAGGTGGGTTATCCTACGGTGTGACGACTCTTGAATTGGCAGATGCGTATACTAGTTTTATAGATGGAACTTATGTAAGAGCAAAAAGTATTCGCCAAGTGACCGATCTAGAAGGCAACGTTCTTTATAGTTGGCCAACTAAAAAGGAAACAATTTGGTCTAACAAAACAGTCACATATATACGTTCATTATTAAAGGATGTTGTAACTAGTGGGACAGGAAGAGGAATAACAACAACTTCTTCCTATATCGGAGCAAAAACCGGCACAACAAATGACTATAAAGACTTTTGGTTAGCAGGATTGACAGATCAATACACAGCAGCTGTTTGGATTGGTTATGATAATCCGAAGTCTATGCAATCATTACAAGACGATAAAATCCATTTTAAAATTTTTAATACGATTATGAATTAAATAAAAGAAAGGAGGGATCTTTTTAAAGGTTCCTCCTTTCTTGTTAAATAGGTAAACTCGCTAATAAGCCATTATATAATTTTAATCCGACATACACGATAAGCGTAATTAAAATGGTCCAAATAATAATTTCAAAGATGATGAGACCAATTGTACCTGACAAGGTAAGAAATTGGCTCATTTTATAAATATTAAAAATAAAATAACTTAAAATCGTTAAAGTAAATAAAATGAGCAATATTGTGAACGATTGTACCCCTAAAACTGTTGATAGAGCACCAAAGAAGAAAATAACATAGCCGCCTCTAGCGACACTTATCATTTCTCCATTGCTATTTTTTGAAAACAGAAGCATTCCTACCTCATGAATCGTTTCACCAATTAGTTTTAATGCGGAAAAAAGCATAAAAAAACATAAGGTAAATGCAATTAATAAGAATATACGCAACTCAAAATCCGTTAAAAATTCCCGCATTCCTGCGTATATACCAATCGATACTAATAAGTCTATCGATTGTCCTACCATATAAATGCCAAAGGTTAAACTAAACAGAATAATTGAAAACAATGGTAAATATCCGTATATGTATGGGTTTTTCATTTTTATGTCCTCGATCCTTTTATCTACTGTATATATTATCGAAAATAACTGAATATTATCAAGTATAGGTTTTATCGAGTAAGATGAAATCTTTACTTTTAGATGTTACAATATGAACTATCCGAGAATTTTTTATGTTTTTTTAGCTTCAATTTTTGAAAGGAGGATTATTTTGTTTCAAGTATTTTGTATTTTTATACCGATACTAGCCGCCCTTTTTATGCCTTTCTTTTTTAAGAAAGTACGTCCTATACATACTGGTTGGTTTGTTTTAATTGTACCTGTTTTTTTAGTAACCTTTTATGCGATTTACGTTCCAATTATCGCAGATGGTGATACGGTTATATCCGAATTCGATTGGATCCCATCCCTCGGAATTTCCTTTGTATCCTATCTAGATGGGTTGAGTCTATTATTCTCAATCCTTATTTCAGGAATTGGCGCCCTTGTCGTGTTATATTCCATTTTTTATTTAGATCGTTCGAAAGAGCAGCTACATAATTTTTATATTTATTTATTAATGTTTATGTCGGCTATGCTCGGAGTCGTTCAATCAGACAATACAATTACTCTTTACTTATTTTGGGAGTTAACATCGATTTCTTCCTTTTTATTAATTGGCTATTGGTTCCATCGAGATAAATCTCGTTTCGGCGCACTAAAATCAATGATGATAACGGTTGCAGGCGGTATGATGATGCTAGGTGGATTTGTTTTACTATCCATCATAGGAAATACATTCTCGATTCGAGAATTGATCAACCAAGCACCAGAATTGGCCACAAATGATTTTTTCGTACTTGCCCTTATATTAATTTTACTAGGAGCATTTACTAAATCTGCCCAATTCCCATTTTATATTTGGTTGCCAGATGCAATGGAAGCGCCAACACCAGTTAGTGCTTACCTACACTCTGCAACAATGGTTAAAGCAGGGATTTATCTTGTAGCAAGATTTACTCCGATATTCGCCCAATCAGAAATATGGATTTGGTTAGTAGCTGGTATTGGATTACTCACTTTATTCTGGGGATCTTTCTTTGCGGTGAAACAAACAGACTTAAAAGGGATTCTTGCTTTCTCAACAGTTAGCCAACTTGGACTTATTATGTCCCTTTTAGGTGTTGGAGCGATTAGTTATCATGTGAACGGTGCGGAAGATACTGTATTTAAATATGCAGCCTTCGCAGCAATCTTTCATTTAATTAACCATGCTACATTTAAAGGCAGTTTGTTCATGATTGCCGGTATTTTAGATCATGAAACAGGTACTCGTGATATCCGAAGACTTGGTGGATTAATGAGCTTAATGCCTATAAGTTTTACCGTTGCACTCATCGGAAGCTTCTCAATGGCTGGTTTACCACCGTTCAACGGCTTCTTGAGTAAAGAAATGTTCTTTACTGCTATGCTATCGATCACTCAGTTTGATTTGTTTAATTTCTCAACATGGAGCATATTGTTCCCAATTATTGCTTGGATCGCAAGTGTATTTACTTTTATTTATAGTTTCTACTTTGTCTTTAGAACCTTTACAGGAAAACTGAAGGTGGATCAATTGCCTAAGAAGCCTCATGAGGCACCAATTGGGATGTTAATATCTCCACTTATTTTAGCGGCATTAGTGATTACGATATTCTTTATTCCAAATTTAGTAGCGGATACATTTGTAAAACCAGCCGTTATGGCGATTCAACCATACTTATATAGCAGTCCAGAGGAAGTAAATATCCACGTAACTGCTTGGCACGGGATTGAGTCACCAGAATTATGGATGACCGTTGGTGTCGTTATCCTTGGGTTATTACTGTTCTTAAGCCTTTCTAAATGGCAAAAGATGTATAATGCGTTACCTACTAAATTAACTTTAAATAATTTATATGATTTTATTATTTATGATCTTTGTGACCAATGGATTGGCCGATTTTCTGGTTTATATATGACAGGATCCATTCGTCGTTATTTAAGCATTATGCTTAGTAGCATGGCCATTATCGTCATCGGCACATTATTTATAAAAGATGCTTTTAAACTATCTTTCGAAGAAGCATCCACGATTCATGTGTATCAAATCATTTTAATTATTGTTTTAGTGATAGGTACAATAACAACGGTTTTCGCCAAATCAAGAATTACTTCCATCGTTGCATTAGGAGCGGTTGGATATACAGTTTCGTTATTCTTTGTTGTGTATAATGCACCAGATTTAGCCCTAACTCAACTTGTAATTGAAACTATTTCAGTTGCGTTATTCCTGTTGGCGTTCTATCATTTACCGAAATTTAAAAAAGAAGAGGAGCGCACACGTTTCAGATTTAGTAAAGCGTTCGTTTCCGTTGCAGTAGGTGCAATGGTTACTTTAGTTGCCCTATCTTCCCACTCGCAAAAACTGTTCCCTTCCATTTCCGAGTATTACAAAGAAACAGTGTACTCATTAGCAGGTGGAGGAAATATTGTAAACGTTATACTTGTTGACTATCGTGGTTTTGATACTTTATTTGAAATCGCCGTGTTGGCAATTGCAGGTATAGCAATTTACGCAATGATAAAATTAAGATTGAGCAGAAAGGAGAAAAAACTATGAAAACTAACGATGTTATAATGCAGTTTACTGCGAAAATTGTCTTTTTCATTATTTTCTTCTATGCTGTTCACATTTTCTTTGCAGGACATTATACACCTGGCGGAGGATTTGTAGGAGGTTTAGTAACATCAAGTGCGATTGTTCTACTAATTATTGCCTTTGATTTAAAAACCGTTCAATCCATTATCCCCATCAATTATATTTATTTAGTTGGGACTGGATTGATTCTCGCCTTAGGTACGGCTGCGTTTTCTATGTTTGTGGATAAACCATTTTTCACGCATTTCTTTGATTATTTCCACTTACCGATTCTAGGAAAAACATCCCTTCATACAGCAGCATTGTTTGATTTAGGGGTATATTTGGTTGTTGTTGGTGTGACGATGACCATTATTCAAACGATTGGGGAGGATGAATAATGGAAATAGTAATGGCTTTTGTATGCGGCTTATTATTTATGGCCGCCATTTACTTAATACTATCTAAAAGTCTTCTTCGTATTATTATTGGAACAGGTTTACTTAGTCACGGTGCCCATCTACTCATCTTAACTATGGGGGGCTTTAAAGGCAGTGCACCACCCGTTTTAAGTGATGGTATTACAGACTTTGTTGATCCTCTTCCACAGGCGTTAATTTTAACAGCTATCGTTATTAGCTTTGGCGTAACAGCATTCTTTTTAGTTCTTGCTTATCGTGCATATCAAGAAATTAAAACGGATGACATGACGTTAATGAAAGGAAGTGAAGACAATGAATAACTTTCTTTTATTACCAATCATTATTCCATTTTTCTTCGGTATGTTATTAATATTTGGGCAAAAGAAATTAGCTTATCAACGAATAACGACATTGTTAGGACTTCTTCTTTCCATCCTTTGTGCATTTGGTTTAGTCGCCAATGTGTATGAAAATGGTCCACAAACCGTTACTCTTGGTAATTGGCCAGCACCATTTGGGATTACAATGGTATCCGATATGGTCTCTGCCTTACTCGTACTAACTACTTTAATTTTGACGTTCTTCATCGTATGGTACGGGTTTGAATCCATTGGAAAAGAACGTGAACAGTTTTTCTATTACCCCGCAGTCATGTTTATCATCGTGGGTGTCAATGGTGCTTTTACAACAGGGGATATATTTAACCTTTTTGTATTCTTTGAAGTGTTATTAATGGCTTCGTACCTTTTAATCGTCCTTGGAGGAGAAAAAGCACAGTTACAAGAATCGATTAAATACATACTAGTGAATGTTATTTCATCAGCATTCTTTGTTATAACCGTTGCTTTTCTTTATTCAGTAGTAGGAACACTTAATATGGCGGATATTTCCCAGAAAATCGCTGAAATTAATCAACCAGGAATTTTAACCGTCATTGCTGTACTGTTTTTATTAGTATTCGGTATGAAAGCGGCCATTTTCCCACTTTATTTTTGGTTACCTGGCGCATATTCTGCACCACCCATTCCTGTATTGGCTTTATTTGGTGCATTGCTTACAAAAGTCGGTGTATATGCTATTACACGTACATATACGTTATTTTTTACGCAAGAATTTGCTTACACCCATGAATTACTATTAATATTATCGATTCTTACAATCGTTGCTGGATGTATCGGTGCCCTTGCCCACTTTGATGTAAAACAAATTATTATCTACAACATTGTAATTGCAGTTGGGGTCATCTTATTTGGTGTAGCACAAATGAATGAAGCTGGTCTAGAAGGAGCTATGTTCTATTTAATCCATGACATGATCATTAAGGCAGCTTTATTTATGCTCATTGGAATCGTCATTTATGTAACAGGTACAACTAACTTACGAAAAATGGGCGGACTTATGAAGACATACCCAGCATTAGGTTGGTTTTACTTGATTGCAGCCCTCGGTTTGGCTGGGGTTCCTCCTTTAAGTGGATTTATTGGAAAATTACTGATCGTCCAAGGTGGATTTGAGGCGGGGAATATATGGACTAGCGTTTTCATCCTAGCTTCTAGTATTGTTGTTCTCCTATCTGTTATGCGTATTTTCATTTATGCCTTCTGGGGAGAACAAGGACAACTTGCAACTCATGTTGAGAAAAAGAAATATCATCGTCTCTTTTTCCCTACCATGTTGTTAGTAATCGTTTCCATTTTTTACGGAATCGGTACAGAATGGTTAACTCCATTTATTAAACAAGCAGCAAATGTTTTAATGGATCCTTCCATTTATATTGATGCGGTTATGAAAGGAGGAGAATAAATGTCCTTTCAAATTTTGTTAAATTTATTTTTAGCCTTTTTATGGATGTTTTTATCCTCAAACTATTCATTATCGAGATTTATAATTGGTTATTTATTAGGACTTCTCGTTATTATTGCATTACGGAAATTCTTTAAAACTAATCTTTATATTGATCGAGTATGGGCTGTCATTAAATTAATTGTTTTATTTATTAAAGAATTAATTTTAGCAAACGTTTCCGTATTAACCCTTGTTATTAAGCCGAAGCTCGCTTTAAAACCAGCCATTTTTAAGTACAATACACAGTTAACGGAGGATTGGGAGATTACTCTATTATCAAGTTTAATCACTTTAACTCCAGGGACTGTTGTTGTCCATGTGTCCGATGATTCTAAATCATTATTTATCCATGTGATTGATAGTAATGATATAGATGAAACAATTGATTCCATTAAATATTCTTTTGAAAAAGCCATTTTGGAGGTGAGCCGTTCATGACATACTTTTTTTGGGGAGCAACCATCGTTGTCGTTTTATCGATTGTTGCCCTTCTCTACCGTCTTGTAAAAGGCCCAAATCCTTCTGACCGAGTTGTTGCATTGGATGCTATAGGTGTGGCACTCATTTGTTTAGTTGGACTCTTTTCCATCGTGTTCGATACGAGTTTCTTTTTAGAGATTATATTATTATTGGCGATTTTATCTTTCATCGGAACAATTGCCTTCTCTAAATTTATAGAGAAAGGAGATATTATTACCCGTGACAATTCTCGCTAATATCTTGATCGTATTTTTTATAGTAGCTGGTCTAGTATTTATCGTTGTATCAGCTATCGGTTTATTTCGCTTACCCGATCTTTATACACGAACACACGCTGCTTCTAAAAGCTCAACCCTCGGCGTTATGTGTATTTTAATCGGTGTATTCTTACACTTTTGGTTAATTAAAGATCATTTTAATCCGTCCATTCTTTTAGGGGTATTATTCCTTTTTATAACAGGCCCTGTGGGAGGACATATAATGAGTCGCTCTTCCTATATCGCCGGAATCAAACCATGGTCCGGAACGGTACGAGATGACTTAAAAGATGAAATTGAACGAATGAAAAAAGAACAAAATATTAAGGAATAGGCAATTCCGTCCTATGAAAAGGAAAAAGAAGCACGAAATGATTCGCGCTTCTTTTTTTAGTAGAATCTTCTATATGGTCTACGTCTACGTGGGTAAGGATATGGGTAAAATGGATAATGTGGATAGGGATAATAAGGCCTACCATAAAAAGGTCTTCCAGGGTAAATAACATTACCTAATAATCCACCTAAAAAACCACCTAGAAAAGGATAACCAAATTGATTAAATCCACCATAGCCACCATAAAAATTTGTCACGATTATCTACCTCCTTCTCTTTAGTAACATATGTTAAAAAAGAGAGGAAACCTATGGGATATGCCCACTTGTAATTAGTTGTTTTGTTCACCTAATCTTTCAACGAAAGTAGCTAATGTTCTAACCATTACGCCAGTTCCACCTTTTGGTCCTAAATCATATGATGATGAAGCATCAGATGTACCGGCAATATCTAAATGAATCCAAGGGGTATCCCCTACAAATTCACCTACAAATCCACCACCAAAAATCATATGACCATCACTACCAGGGGAATTATTTAAATCTGCAATATCCGATTTACGGATACGTTTTTTATCTCTTTCTGTAAGGGGCATTCCCCAAACAAATTCACCCGTTTCAATACTTGCCTCTATGAATGCATCAAAGAAGGCTTCATTATTTGTTAAAGAGCCAGTTTTATCATAACCTAATGCTGTAATAACTCCACCTGTTAATGTCGCAACATCAATTAAAGAAGTAGCTCCTTGTTGTTTCGCATAAGTAACTGCATCTGCCAACACAAGACGTCCTTCAGCATCCGTATTTAATACTTCTACCGTTTTCCCACTGTACGTTGTAATAACGTCATCTGGTTTAAAGGCTTCACCTGAAATCATATTGTCCGTTGAACCAATTACAGCAACAACGTTTTTGTTTGGACGGGATTCACCGATAATTTTCATCGCACCTAAAACAGCAGCTGCTCCTCCCATATCACCTTTCATACCGACCATGCCTGTTTTCGTCTTAATGGAATAGCCACCAGTATCATACGTTACTCCTTTACCGACTAATCCGATCGCATCTTCCCATTTCTCAGTTGCTTGATATTTAATCGTAATAAGGCGTGGTTCCTCTACAGAGCCTTTATTAACACTTAGAATACCGCCCATCCCTAATTCTTCTAATTCTTTCTTCGTTAAAATTTCAATTTCAAAGTCATATTGTTTCGCTAATTTTTCTGCATAATTCGCTAGTTCTGTTGCAGTTAATAAGTTTGGAGGTAAATTGACTAAATTACGGGCTTCATTTACAGCGTCTGCATAAATTTTACCTACTTCAAAACTTGCAGCAATTTCATCGATATCCGCCTTTGTCACAAAATGAACTGCATCCATATAAACTTCTACTTCATTTGACGATGTTTTATAGTGGGGTACTTGATAGAATCCTAGACCCGTTCCTTCAGCAAAAAGATACGCAATCGTTTGCTCGTCAATTGGGCTTGCTGTAAAGGACTCTAACCAAATTGTACATTCACTTGCCTTTAGAGCTCTCAACTCTTTCCCTACTAAACCAAACGTTTCTCTTAATTCGTTTTCTGTTAAAGTTTTTGTATCACCTAAACCAACGAATAAAACCCGTTTAATATGTTCATTTTGTCCTATGTAAGGAATTTTTGTCATTTTCTTACGTTCAGTTTGAATATCTCCCGAACGAATCCAATTCTCAACGTTTTCACCATAGAATGATACAAAATTACTCCATCCTTCAATATGGTCGCAATTTTTTTGTACTCCAACGATTAGTAATTCGGTCGTTACTTGCTCAAAATTTTTTGGTTCTTTAACATTTTTCATTTGATATCCCCCTTTATTTATAATTTTATTATAGTAAAGAGTTAGCTATTTATCGAATATTTCGAATTACGAATTGATTATAAATGTTTTGCTATCATTCGGTTATGCTATACTTGAAACAAAAAAGAAAGGTAGGGAATGTTTGTTTTGGGATTACTTCAAAATACCCCTTTACTTTTATCTATTTTTTCCATTTTATTTGCCCAATTCATAAAAGTACCAATCCATTTTGCTTTCACTAAAAAACTAGATTGGTCATTAATGACGTCAACGGGTGGTATGCCTAGCTCCCATTCTGCTGCAGTAACGAGTTTAGCAACAGCAGTCGGATTTGAAACAGGTCTTGATTCTCCTACCTTTGCAGTAGCGGCTATGTTTGCTGGAATCGTCATGTATGATGCCATTGGCGTACGTTATCAAGCTGGTCAACATGCAGCAATTATTAACCGTATGCGAAATGAATTAGCTGTTTTTTTCCGTAAAATTAAACATTGGCCTGAAAAGGATGAAAATGAAAAAATTCAAGAATTAAAAACTTTACTCGGTCATAAACCGAGCGAAGTATTTTCTGGTGCCATTACGGGAATTTTAATTTCTATCATTTTTTATACACTAGTCCTTTAATTAATGAATAAAAGCGTATTTGAGATATTTATGCCCTCCCTTTTCTTTCGAGTGAAGAGTATTACCATTCTCAAATACGCTTTTCTTAAATAAAAAATGGCTAACTGCTAAAAAGGATAACAAAATAAAGAAGACTGACTCAAACATGAGCCAGTCCCTTTTTAGAACATTCGATATCCCGCTTTTCGAAGATAGATCATGACAAATCCAGCTACGATGGCCCCTGCAAATCCACCTATTAAAATGGAAATATCAACGACTTGTAATGCTTGAATTTTGTCTACTAACGCTGGGAAAGCTGTCCCAGGTTTAACAATATAATCTAAAAAACTTACTTCATCAATAATAAATACAACGACGATTGGATAAACGATAGCCATTAACCAAGTCATACGTAAAAGCATGTTTAATAAGAAACCGATTCCAAAAAACATGACGAAGAAAAGTACGACTGAGATGATTAATTGCACTAACGAAACTGAACCACTCATATTATGTATAACCTCCGTTTTCCTCTCATTAGTTTACATGATAAGAGGCTAGCTTTCAAATATAAAAAGTGGATGTCTCACAAACTGAGACACCCACTTTTAATCTATCCTGCTTTTACAACTCCACCATTTATAAAACGAGGACTATTCCACAGTTGAATCCATTTCTTCACAGCAGTTACGACGATGATTAACCCTAAAATAAGCATGATGATTGATAACACGCCATTTAATACGGAATAGCCTGATGCAGCACTATTCCAATAAACATTTTTCACCATCCATATTCCCGCAACATTCACTGTAATATATAAATAAATTAATGGAATGAGACAGGTCCACACATAAATTCGTTTCGTTGCCATTTTCAGAATTACTGTAGCTCCTACTACTAAACCAATAGATGCCATTAATTGATTGGAGACACCAAACAGTGCCCAAATCGGCCCAATTTCTCCTGAGTACAATAAATATCCCCATAGGAAACAAGCTAAAGCACTAGCAAAAATCGCACCAGGCAGCCAGTCTGTTCGCTTTAACGGTTTGACAACTTCCCCTACGAAATCTTGAATTAAATACCGCGCAACCCTTGTTCCCGCATCAATGGCAGTTAAAATAAACACCGCTTCAAACATAATGACAAATTGATAGAAGTAGGAAGATAAATTACTGAACCATGGAATACCTGTGAAGATTTGGGTCATCCCTACCGCCAGTGAAACGCCCCCACCAGTCCGTCCTTCCAAATCCATTCCAATACTTTGGGATAGTGTTGCTAAATTAACCGGTTCCATCCCTAAAGTAGCATATACTGCAGGTGCAGCATTAATTGCAAAGTAGTCCCCTGGATGTAATGCTGTTGCAGCAATTAACGCCATTACCCCAACTAAACTTTCAACAAGCATGGCACCAAAACCAACAACTCGAATGTCTTCCCATCGATTTAACATTTTAGGCGTTGTACCGGAACCGATAAATGCATGGAACCCGGATATCGCCCCACAAGCAATTGTAATCGAAACAAACGGCCAAACGGGACCTGCTACAATTGGTCCTCCACCATGAACAAATTCTGTTACAGCTGGGAATTGAATGATTGGATTTACAAAAAATACTCCAGCGATTAATGCAATGAATACACCAATTTTCATAAAGCTACTTAAATAGTCTCTAGGTGCTAGTAAAAACCATACAGGCAAAGCAGCAGCGAAAAAGGCATAGACAGGTAAAATAATCGCTAACGTTTGGCGATCAAAAGTTAAAAAATCACCAAGGGCCGTTCCTTGTATATAAGGACCAACAAACACACCTATAATTAATAAAATAAATCCAATAGCTGAAGTAACAAGTAAATTGCCCGTTTTCTTATACGCCACTCCAACTAGCATCGCAATCGGAATGGTAATAGCAACAGCAAAAGTTCCCCAAGGATTTCTTTCTAATGCACCGAGCACAACCATGGACAATCCTGCCATTGTAATCGTAATAATAAACAACATAGCAAGACCGGTACAGAACCCTGCAACGGGACCTAGTTCTTCCTTCATTACTTCTGAAAGCGATTTCCCATTTCGGCGCATAGATGCAAATAAAACGACAGCGTCATGAACTGCACCACCAATAACTGCCCCAATAAGAAGCCATAAAAGTCCAGGTAAATAACCAAATTGAGCTGCTAATACGGGCCCTACTAATGGCCCAGCTGCCGCAATAGCGGCGAAGTGATGACCGAAAGCTACCCATTTGTTTGTCGGTACATAGTCTTTCCCATCATTGTATACATGAGCTGGTGTAGGTTCCTTTTCATTAATTCTTAGAACTTTTTTCGTAAAGAAATAGCCATATAATCGGTAGCCAATAATTAAAACACACACGGCCCCAATTACAATGGATAAAGCATTCATAACTTCCCTCCATCCTTACCGGATATTTAAGTAAAAAACAGTATACTGGGCTTATGAATCTCTCTATTTTTTTAGATGTAAAGTAGCTCGAGCACTTTCCATAAAGATATGAAAGTACCATTTATAACATGCATACAACGATATGTACTTTAAACAAATTTACAAAATCGCCTTCCTATTTATGAAAGAATAATTTATAAGCAGTATATTGAAAAATATCTCCTGGGTTAACTCCCTCTATTTTATATAGTTGATGATTGGCCAGTTGCTGATGGGCCATTTCCTCTAACATAACGGAAGACTCTCCTTTTCTAGCAATTTCATCCTCTGTTAACCATTGAACGTCAGAAAGTTCTAGTTCCTGAATTTGAATCGGCTGATTCTCATCTTCCATGCGACAAAGGAAAATTGCCATATTATCGCTAATTTCTTCCCGAATCACTCCAGACCGAAAACCGATTAACCCTGTCACTTCACAATCTATACCTGTTTCTTCTTTCACTTCACGAACTACTGCCTGATCCGCCGTTTCTCCTGCTTGAACAAAGCCAGCTGGCAATGACCATACCCCTTTTAACCCGCTATATTTCTTTTTTACAACAAGCCATTTTCCTTCTGAATTCATAACCACGCCCGCTACCCCAAGCCAAACTTTCCCTCTATCCTTTTTCATACCTATTCCCCTTTTTTAGTAAAAACACTTTTCCATTTATTATACTCTTTTCCGTATAAATAGAAAAAATCTTCTTGAAGGACTATACCTACCAAGAAGATTTATATAAAAATTCCATTTTATGTTGTATTGCCTATTACTCACAAACTTCCGGTGTACCTTCAACTTTTGCTGTTCTAAATGAAGTACCACAGCCACATGATGCGATAGCGTTTGGATTGTCGATAGTGAAGCCACCACCCATTAAAGATTGCTTATAGTCAATTTTTGTTCCCATTAAGATTGGTGCATCTTCTCGGGAAACAAGAATTTTCAAACCGTGTTGTTCATCTACATAATCGTCGTCATTTTGAGTGTGATCAAAATTCATACCGTAAGAAAGACCACTACAACCGCCACCATGTACAGCTACTCGTAAAAAAGAACCTTCTTCTTCATTGTGCTGTTGCATTTCCTTCACACGAAATGATGCAGCCTCAGTTAACTCAATGACTTTCTTTTCACTTGTCATCCCATTCACCTTCCTTCTAGTTATAATCATATCAAGGAGAGAAACAAAAGAAAAGATATGTGCTTTTTGTTTCCTCAAACTTTTTTCAATTCTATTTAACATTATGAACATTCATATTTACCGATAAATAGTCCATTAGATTCACTACATTAAAAACAAAAATAGATATAATAGTCATATATTATATAAAGATGAGGGGTCCAATCGATGGAATTGTCACCATTCTATGAGAAGAAAGTTGAATGTTTATGTTGCAAAAAATCATTTCCGACGTTTAAAGTACGATCTAAATCTGTTAAAGTACACCATACTGATAGCGATTTTTGTCCTACTTATTCTGATTCAACCGTTAATGCATTATACTACAATGTTTTTGTTTGTGAGCATTGCGGCTTTTCTTTTACAGAAGATTTTTCAAAATACTTTCAACCTGGAGTAAAGGAGGAAATTAGTGCCCAAATTTCCGATAAATGGACGAAACGATCGTTTAATAACGAAAGAACAAATACCCAAGCATTGGAAGCGTACAAGCTAGCCTTTATGTGTGGACTATTAAAAAAGGAGAAAGCCGTCACGTTAGCAGGTTTAACTTTGCGAATTGCTTGGCTTTATCGAAGTATACATAATCTCGAACAAGAAAAACGGTTTATAAAAATCGCACGAGATCAATACTTAACATCCTTTTCCAATGAAGATTACGTAGGTACTCAAATGTCAAATACCCGTATTTTGTATATGATAGCGGAGTTATCTAGAAGAATAGAAGATTACGACTTAGCCACTCGCTTTTTCTCAAAAGTAATCGAAAATCAACAAGCAAGTGGTGAAGCTAAACTTTTAAATATGGCAAAAGAACAATGGCAACTTGTTCGTTCAGCTCGGGAACAAAGTCGTGACCAATCTTCTGCCAACTAATGAAAAAAACTAACGTCTACATTCGTAAACGTTAGTTTTTTCATTCATTAAAATACTTGTTCAACTTCAACGATTCCAGGTACTTCTTCTAATAGAGCACGTTCAATACCTGCTTTTAAAGTAATTGTAGAACTTGGGCAGCTTCCGCATGCGCCTAATAAGCGTAAACGTACAACACCATCTTCAACATCCACTAATTCACAGTCTCCACCATCGCGTAGTAAAAATGGGCGTAATTTATCTAAAACTTCTTGTACTTGTTCTTTTTGTTCTAAATCTGTCATTTTTCTCGACTCCTTTCACTAAAATTATTATAATGTGAAGAAACAAAAAAATCCATAATTCCGTATTATGAAAGGTTGTTAAATTATGACAGAAAATCATCCCGTTATCGAAGTTTTTGGTGCAGAAGTCATTTGTGCCAGCTGTGTCAATGCTCCTTCTTCAAAAGATACATATGAATGGCTACAAGCTGCCATTAGCCGCAAATTCCCTGAGCAACCATTTACAATCCGCTATATCGATATTGAGCAACCTCTAGAAAGCACGCGAGATCAAGAATGGGCAGAACGTATTCAAAATGATGAATTTTTCTACCCACTTGTTCTCATCAATAATGAAGTCATCGGTGAAGGTTATATTCAAATTCAACCGGTCTTTTCAACATTAGAAAAACTTGGCTTTGTTCCAGCCGAATAAAATTTATTTATTGAAACAAAATCATTTTATAATGATTTTGTTTTTATTATGTTTGTTTTAATTGAAAATTATTTACCCTTATTGAGAATCGTTCTGACGTTTGTACATCCAAAGTAAACCTGATTTCATTAAGCGGGCAATCCGTCCTGTAACTGTTGTATCCGCTAAATGAACAAATCCTTGTTTTTTACCTAAAGAGCCCATAAAGCCTTTTAATTTAATTTCGGGCATTTTTTCAGGAAGAGGCTCGTTATTCCAACGATGTTTTAAAACTTTTACAATTCGTTCCCCTTGTTCTTCTGCAAGCTGGGCACTAGCAGGTAAATCAGATGATGCACAATCCCCTACTACAAAAACATGTTCATCATCAACTAAGTGGAAATATTGAGTAACAAGCGGACGACCTTTTTTATCTTTTTCCGCATCCATCTCACGAACGATTTTTACTGGTTGGACTCCAGCAGTCCAAACGACAGCATCTACTTCAATCACTTCGTCTTTATTATATAAACGAGTAGGTTCTACTTTCGTAATATTAGATTCTGCAATTACTTCTACATTATTTTTTATAAACCATTCTTTTACATACTTACTTAACTTTTCTGGGAAAGCTCGTAAAATACGTGGAGAACGGTCAAATAATTTAATTTTTAAATCCGAACGACTTTCACGTAATTCACTAGCAAGTTCAATTCCACTTAAACCTGCACCTACAATTCCTACGACAGAGCCTGGTGGTAATCCACAAAGCTTTTCAAAGGTTGTACGTGATTTCGCAATTGTTTGTATACTATAACTGTTTTCTTCTGCTCCAGGAACACCATGATAGTCGTCTTCACAACCTAATCCAATTACTAAATCATCATAAGGAATAAATTGGCCATCCTCTAAAATAACCTTTTTTTCCTTTCGATCAATTTTCGTAATTTCTCCATATACCGTTTCTAATCTCTCATTTTCTGGGAAGTTAACACGAACATTTTTATCCGTTGTTGTTCCAGCTGCAAGAGCATAAAATTCTGTTTTCAAACTATGGAATGGTGTACGATCAACTAATGTAATTTTTGTATCTTGTGGAAAGTTGTTTGGTAATAGGCGTAACAAAATACGCATATTGCCATAGCCCCCACCTAGTAATACTAGTCTTTTCATAAAAAAATACTCCCCTATATCTCTTTTGTAATTGTGTAAGCCATCGTTCACAATTTATCCATAAAGAGTATATCTTATTGTGAGATGTTTCACAATATATTTTAGAAATTTTTTGTGAAGAATTTCACAAAAATTTATTCTTTGACGAAACATGTAAAACAGAGTAGCATGTCACTAGAGTGAGGTGAAAATGCAGTTGAATCCATTAGTAGAGTTTTGCATTAGCAATCTAGCAAAAGGTGCTCAAGAAACTTATGACATATTAGAAAATGACCCAGATATTGATGTCCTTGAATATGGATGTTTAAGTTACTGTAGTTTGTGTGACCAAACTTTTTATGCTCTTGTAAATGGGGATATCGTAGAAGCCGATACACCCGATGAACTGACTAAAAAGATTTATCAATATATAGAGGAAAATCCCCTTTTCTAATAAAAGTATATCCATAAAGAAATCCGCGCACTGTTACGTACGCGGATTTCTTTATATTTTTACTTCATCTAAGTTTTCTACACAATAAGTTGGTTTTTGATCCTTCTGTAACACTATAGAAGTACTAGTTACTCCAGTGTTGACATGAATTGTATCACAGCCAAATCGAATACCACATAAAATATCTGTATCATAATTGTCACCAACCATGACCATATCCTCTTTTGCCAATCCAAACTCTTGCTGGATGACTTCAAGCATGACTGGGGAAGGTTTTCCAATATAAGTCGGTTCAACTGCAGCGACATTCGCTACTAAATTGACAAAGGAACCGTTACCAGGTAGGAACCCTAGTTCAGAAGGGAATCGGACATCTTCATTCGTCCCAATTAATTTTGCTCCACCTTGAACAGCGAGGGAAGCTTTTACTAATTTCATATAGTCTACCGTTCGATCAATGCCCATTACAACTACATCTGGTCGCGCTTCATCTGTGTCCACTATTCGTATTCCTTCTGCCTCTAATGCTGTACGAATTCCATCTGAACCGACCATAAAAATCGTTGCCTTATCAAAATGTTCTGCAACATATTTAGCCGTCGTTAATGCACTCGAATAAATGCGAAAAGTTGGTGTATCAATTCCAATATTGGCTAAAGCCTGTTGCAGTTGCTCCCTTGTTTTGGACGAATTGTTCGTTACGAAAAAATAATCGATATTTTCTTGTTGTAACTGATGAATAAAACGAACTGCTGAATCAATACCTTTTTTTCCTCGATACACTGTTCCGTCTAAATCGAAACAATAGGCTTTATAGTTTTTCATGCCTCATTCTCCGGTAAAAAGGCTGAAACAGGACCAAGTTCGTTTTCTAAGTAAGCCGCTACTAATGGAGAGAATTGTTTAATCGCATTTAAACTATCTGTTAGCACTTTTAACACATGTTCATTATCCACGTTAATAAATTCCCTTACGATCATTTTTCTCAAGCCTACAACGTCTTTTAAAGGCTTTTCCATTTCACTCGTTACAACTTTTTCATCGATTAATATATCGATGATGTCTTCATAACTACCAGGATCACGCATAATAAATCCATCTATAATATAATTCCCTACATCCATCATTGCTTCCATAGTATTATGGGCAATGCGTTGTAAAGCTAATTTTGAAATATCATCTTTTAGCCAATTCTCTTCTTTTTCAAAAATTGATAGTATCTCATCTAAATGTTTTAACGTAATTGTTATTTTATTTCGATCTACAAAATACATAATGGTTCCCCCATTCAAATCTAAAAAGGTTGATAGTACTTTCTCTTCTATAGTAACATATTCTAGAGAATTGGAAGGAGTACTATACAATATGGAGCGATTTTTCTTATATGATGATGTAGAAGATACAAAAACTAGATTTGTTAGTTTCACAGGGAAAAAAATACGATATGATTTAGCTATTATGCAGTCTACTCGATTTTTCGGAAAAGTGTTAGTACTAGACATGCAAATGGGGCGCTTTGCGATTATTGGACAAGATGATGTAGAAGAACCAGGCTACTTGGAACACGTTTTTAATAAATCGGAAGAAGAAGCGGAAGATTTAAGAGAATATTTAACAGAATTATTAGCATAAAAAAATGAGGCTGGGACAAAACCCACCTCTGAAATGAAAAGCCGGTGAAATTTTACGATAAGTAAAATTTCACCGGCTTTGAT
>NZ_JBIQFG010000038.1:0-32225 GCF_045369345.1 Ureibacillus sp. 179-F W5.1 NHS
CGTTATTTCATATTCTCGACAGATATCTGCACGAGACTTTCCATTTTCATAAAGCTTTACTAGTTGTAATTTGAATTTTGTTGTAAAAGTTCGACGTTGACGTGGCATAATAGCAGGCTCCCTTTAGGTTAGTATGTTAAGTCTACTAGCCCTTATAGTATCTGTCCAACTTAGTGTAACCGATTCAGTACAATCATTATTAGTACCATAAATATATTTTTCTTTACCGTCTGTATATAAATTGTCATGTTAGCCCCCCTCCCCTCTATTTTAACAAAGGGTGAGAATTATTGGTAATTCCAGTAGAATTTCCTTTTCACTCCCCTATACCGTTCCCTTTCCAAAGGTTTGCTTTATCGGATATGATGACATTAGGTAGTTTTTTTGGAGGGATGGTATGGCAAAGGATGAAAATGGATTTGAGCCAATTAGCGAAGAAGAATTAATCGAACTAGTTCTCGAAGAACAACAAAAAGCATTAGAAAAAGAGCGCCAAGAACGGTTAGCTGGCGTCAAAAAACCGACAAAAAAACCGAAGTCGGTTCGCCTTTTTGCTTGGATAATGGCCGTCATGCTGTCCTTTAGTACATTCGCTGTTATTTTTGAAATTTTCTCTATACCTGCCATTGAATTTTTAAAAGTATCTTCAAGACTCTCTAGTCAAGAAGACATCCAAACTTATAAACAAGCCGTAGTAGAAATTAAAACGAATGACGGAAAAGGGACTGGATTCGCTATATCGGAGGATGGATACATTGTTACAAATGATCACGTCATTGAAGACGCCCTTACCATTACTGTCATATTTTCAAATGACCAGCTTTATGAAGGCGAAGTAATTGAGACTTATCCAGAAATTGATTTAGCTATATTAAAAGTGGACGAAGAGGATTTACCTTATTTAACATTGGCCGATACGTATACACCAACCAAAAAGGAAAGTATTTATTTTATAGGTAACCCATTATATTTCACTGGAATCGCCAATGAAGGAAAAGTGATCGATTCCACCCTTCTTTCTGATTGGGATAAAGAAGTACTTATGCTGGATGCACCTGTATATAGAGGAAATAGCGGTAGCCCTGTTATTAATAAAGAAGGCAAGGTAATAGGTATAATCTTTGCTACATTAAAAGATAGAGACTATGGACACGTTGGACTTTTTATACCAGTGGATTTACTACAAGAACAGCTAAAAAAGTTTCACTTTGATACCGAGTAAAGGGAGCACTATTATATAACTAAACTAAATTCTCACATATTTTGTTCTAATTTGAATCTGCTAAGCTTAATATTTACATTTCGGCTTCAGTAATTTTTGTCAACATTGTTTACACAAACAGTTTAGTAATATAATATGTGCCCTTTTTCATCTCTTTTTAATACGACCATTTAAAATTAAAATAATACTTAAAAATCCCCACCGACTTAGTTTACATTTTTCTTTATGTAAGGAAATATAAAAGGATCCTGTCTTCCACCAAAATTCTATAAATATAGATTATCTTTTAATCATTATGGCGAGTATCCACATGACGATTGTGTATTGAAGGGTTTCAAAGACTGATCGTTCAAAAAGAAATAAATACGACACGATAAAGATGCAAAAGAACAAAAATATTGCCTGCAAAAATCTCAAGTTTCCACTCCTGACAATTTAAAATTTTTGCTATATGTACAAGCATTCACCCTATTTTATTCTTTCGTTTACTATATTATGAAACTGCTCTTCCCCTTCCATAAAAAGAAGGAGATACCTTTTAGATATCTCCAACCCATTTATAATAATTCTTTTGCTAATAAACGATACACATTCAAACGGACTTCTTGGGAATGGGGTATCGTACAGATCATCGCCTCATCAAAACCATAAGTTTGTTGCTCTTGGCGCAATAGGTCTGCAACTTCCTTAGCCGTTCCAACAAAGTGTTGGTTTCTTGTATCCTCAATCCACATCCGATCCATTTCTGTTAACGGATAGTCCTTTGCTTCCTCTGGTGTCATTCGCAATTGATCTACTTGACCCCTCATAAACAGTAAACGAGCTATATCCGCTGGCTTCGCTTCGTACTCTGCTTCTTCCCTTGTTTCCGCTACGGTTACAAAATAAGATACCATAATTTCTGGCTTTTCCATAAATGCCGATGGAACAAAGTTTTCTCGATAAGCATCAAATATTTGTTTGTTCATATAGCCATTAAAAAATTGAGCATATGAGTAACCTAACCCCATTCGACCTGCTTGTATCGCACTATTTCCACTGGATCCTAACAACCAACTTTGTGGTAATATGACATTCGTAGGTGAAGCAACAACCCTTTGGTAATAAGGATTATTAGGTGCTTCATCATTTAAAAATTGCAATGTCCATTGCAGTTTTTCGTACAAATTATTCACCTGAGGCTGTCTTCCCTCTGCCAAAGCATACATGGCATAATGATCTCCTCCAGGTGCACGACCTGCCCCAAAGTCAATTCTTCCAGGGGCTAGAGCACTTAATGATTTGAATACTTCCGCCATTTTATAAGGGGAATAATGCATAATCATAGTGCCACCAGTACCAACACGAATTCGTTTCGTCTTTGCCGCTATATAGGCTGCTGTTATTTCAGGTGCTGAACTTGCAAAACCTTTCGTATTATGATGTTCAGCTAGCCAAATTCGTTCATATCCTAACTGTTCTGTCACTTCCGCTAGTTCTACAGCTTTTATTAATGCGTCTGGAGAGGTATTCCCTTTCGTCACAGGCGCTTGATCTAATACACTTAATTTCATTCTATTTACTCCCTCCATTTTTCATTTAGAGAAGAAAAAAGAAACCTTATCTAAATGATGGGATATAATTTCATTTTAAGAATATCGAATAAAAAATGCTAATTACTCGACTTACCCATTTGTCGAATTCATTTTTTATTTCATTATTTAAGCCGTTTTCATTCCTATCAACGACGTAATCTGACAGGCAAATGCTACAATGATAGCAACTTCGTCAATCTAGTTGACAAAAATTCATCACATTGTTCCTTAGTTTCAACCTATTCTCATAATGAATATATTTTCTCCATTTTGTTTTTGTTATATTAGGAACATGATACACCTTCTCGTTTTATCGACATTTTATTTTTATAAAATAACTTATCGTAAACTAAGTTGACAAACTTTTTTCAACTTGACTTTTAAAAAAAACAATTTATAAGCCACATATTAATAGTATTCTTTTTTTATTCTTTTACTGAGAAAATAATAAGTACTGCTTCATAAATCGACAAAGGTATTTTCTCAAAATACAATTATCGTAAACTAGGTTGACAAAAAATCCCCTTCCTTAACCTTTCACTCAAGTAATGAAAAAACACCTTTCCCATACATCCTATTCCTATGATGTTTTCTAGAAAAATATTTAATTCCATAACATCTTTCGACAGTTGTTCGATTTAACAACTGCTACTTCGTAAACAAGGTTGACAAAAATTTTCAACCCCTTTCCTTTGAATTCCATTTTTCGTACATTCACAACGACTTATATAAAAAGAAAAATTGATTATTCTCCATTTTTTATGTCTCCATACAGAATGATCCATAAAACGACATCCATTTATTAAGAATTTATTCAAAGGGTATGTTTTAAATGGTTTTAAAAACAGTTGTCATAAGTAATATTTATAATTTTATATAACTATTTATAAAATTAACTTATGTAAATATATGGTATACTAATTAATGTCGGATTTCTAAAAATTCAGAACTTAAGGGGCGATTTAATGATTAAAGGTTTGCATCACATCCAAATAACGATTCCAAAGGGAACTGAAAATGAGGCTAAGAATTTTTATTGTGATGTATTAGGTTTAAAAGAAATTGAAAAACCTGATTCCCTTAAAGGCCGTGGAGGATTTTGGTTAACTGTTGGTGACAAGGACATTCATGTCGGAACAGAAGATGGTTTTGATAGAACGAAAACGAAGGCCCATATTGCTTACGAGGTGGATGATCTTTCCTATTGGAGAGTAAGATTATCTCAAGAACATATCAAAATATTAGATGGCATCCCTATACCAGGTTTCGACCGTTTTGAATTTGGAGATCCCTTTGGTAATCGGGTTGAAATGATTCAAAAATTGAATTCTTAAAAAGACTATACAAAAAGGAGTGCCCATTCAAGATGGACGCTCCTCTTTCTATATTTTCATTATATAATGCCAGGGAAGAAGTATTTTACGGCAACGACAATGAGGATAATAACACCAGCAATAGCTGGCACTATCGAGAAATATTTTAGCCACTCTCTCTCTGCCAGTTTACCTACAATATATAATACTAAACTAAGAGTTAATAAAGTAATTGAAAGAATTAATAAATTTACTAACATTAGACTCTCCACCTCCCCCTGTCGTACTCTATGACTATAGAGTTGAAACGGTGTGAGGAAAAAGACTAATGTAAGAAAATTTTATTTTCTATTAAATACTTCTAATCTTAATCTAATGGTTCTAATTGGCTTTCAATTTCTACTCTTCTATCTTCTAAAAATGGAGGTAAGTCTAATTTTTCTCCTAAAGTCTCGATATCTGCATCCACTGTAAAACCGGGAGCATCTGTTGCAATTTCAAATAATATTCCGTTAGATTCACGGAAGTATAAACTTTTAAAATAATAACGATCCACAATCCCTGATGAAGAAAAGCCGCGAGCTTTCACCTGTTTCTCCCAATAAGCTAATTCTTCATCGTCTTTTGCTCGTATTGCTAAATGGTGTATGCTACCTTTACCAGGCTTTTCATTTGGTCCGTCTAATTGTTTCACCACAATTTCACCAAAGCTTTCCCCTTCGATCGATTGAAGAAGAATCTCTTCTTCTGTACGATTTTTCACAACATACCCAAAAAGTTCAGTCAATGTACGCTCCAATTTATTTCGGTTTTTTACTGTAATTTCAATGGCACCCATACCTAAAATTTGATGTTCCATCGGTACAATCGATTTGTCCCAATTTCTCCACTGTTCTGGTATTCGTTCACCATTGTTGTTGATTAATAGTAATCGTAACCCTTCTGGATCTTCAAAAGGTAACGCCTTTTTCCCTGCGTAACGCGTGATTTCACCATGCTTTATTCGAAGTTGTTCAAATCGGTCTTTCCAATAATGTAAACTTTCTTCTGAAGGAACAAGTAGACCGATTTGTGTAATTGCATTCGTGCCTCTGTAAGTTCTCCCAGCCATCGGAATTTCAAAAAAGGTTAACCCTGTTCCAGGGCTACCGATTAAATCGCCGAAAAACAAATGATACATAGATGGATCATCTTGATTTACTGATTTCTTTACTCGACGTAAGCCCAAAATATTTTTATAAAACTCATCATTCTTTTTTGCATTTTTTGTAATCATTGAAATGTGATGATGCCCCAATATCGTTGCCATACCCTATTCCCCTCCGACCTTTTTATTTAATCCTATTTTATCTCGAATTCGAGATAATTTCAATAAAGAAATATTTTTCGATAATAGATATTTCATATAAAGAAAAAAGCGTTCCTCGATAGGAACGCCATTTACTTAGAAAATATAACTAATAAATAAACCTAGTGACAATAAAAGAGCAAATAGTGTGTTCGTGATAGCTGTTGATTTCATTGCTACTTTCATAAATCGGGGCTCTGTCGCTCCCTTTTTGAAGCCTTGGATAGCTGAAATCGGCTTTTTAATACTTAGTAAAACGACTAATGCCCAAGGACTTATCTGTCCCATTATCACAAGTGCGATAATCCATAAATAGGATATAACAAAAGCAACCGCTAACACTGTGATTCCTTTTTCTCTCCCAAGGAGAATCGCTAACGTTTTTCGACCACCTTTTGTATCCTCATCGATATCCCGAATATTATTGGACATATTAATAGCCCCTACTAAAATACCAATTGGAATGGAGATTAAAACGGAACTTAAAGTAATTGTATTTGCTTGAATAAAGTACGATATTAATACGAAACCTGTTCCCATTAATGCACCAGAGAATAATTCTCCAAAAGGTGTATATGCAATCGGAATTGGACCTCCAGTATATAAATAGCCAACCGCCATTCCAAATAAACCAATAGCAACTAACCACCAGCTACTATTCATACAAATATAAATACCGATCAAAGCAGCAACAACATATAACAATAAGGCTACTGTTAACACATTTCTTGGTTTTAAACCGTGACGAACAATACCTCCACCAATACCTACTGAGTCTGCTGTATCTAATCCACGCTTAAAGTCGTAATACTCATTAAATAAATTGGTGGCAATTTGCAAAGCTAAACATGCTATCATCATTGCCATAAACATTAACCAATTTATGTTAGTATCAAACAACGCAATAACCGTACCTAAAATAACAGGAGCGAATGTTGCCGTTAATGTATGTGGGCGAGTCATTTTCCACATTAATTTTGCGGGACTCATTTGATTTTCATTTTCCATGAATCTATTCAACTTACCTCTCTTTTATAGTTTTCACATTCATACATTATATCAAATATAGCAGTTTGCTCAAATCTAGTTTTTAGCAAAGGCTAGAATCATTCATAAAAAAGAACAAATAGAACCTACAATTTCCATTGTAGGCTCCTTTTATTTATTCACCTGTATAGATAAAATAATCTACTTGCATTGATTTTAAAAAACCGGCTTTTTCATATAGAGCAAGGGCTCTGTCGTTTTCAATTTCCACTTCCAGCATAACTAATTTTTCTCCGTTACGCATAGCGAAATTTTTCACCCAATTTAACAAAGCGGTACCTATACCTAGACCTTGTTTTTCAGGATGTACCGCCAATGCCGTCACCCATTGCACTTCCCCTTCTTTTGAAGAAGTAACCGTTCCAACGATTTCATCTTTTACTACTGCAACCCATAAAATTCTTCCTGCGGTCACCGTATTATAAGTAATTAATTCGATAGATTCCTCCCGTAAATCACCAAAGGCATTACTAAAAATTGTAATTAAAGCTTCTTTATCTGTTGATTCAATATAAGGACGAATTGAAATTGAATTGGATAGTTCCATCGATTCGGGTTTTGCTTCAAAGGTTGCTTCTGAAAAACTATAGGAATACCCATATTTTTCAACAAACTTTCGTCGTTCAGTGTCATTTTCGATAACGAGGGCAAGTTCGCCTTCAGCTCCACGTTGGTGCAAGCCATCACCTAGCACTTTTAAAATTGCTTCATCCAATCCAATTCCACGATACATCGGCGCTATTAATATAGACCATTCATAAGTGTTTAAACCCATTTGATCTATACTACTTGCTACACCAACAAGCTGATCTTGTTCGTCATCATAAGCAAGAACAAAAAAGCCTTTCACATTATATTGTCTAGATTCTAGTAAATTTAAAACAGAACTATAACTATATTTATCTGTTTCAAAGGCTGTTTCACATAACAGTTTAATTTCATTATACGTTTCTATATCAATCGGAAATGATGCGGTAATTATTGAAAAGTTCATTAAATTGCTCCCCGTTCTTTTAACTTGCCTCCATTTTAGAGGAACTCATGTTATGAGCGCAAGGGCAATTGAAGAATTACATGGAATTACCTCCGATTCATAATATACCAGCTTGTTTAAGCATATTAGCATATATACCATTCGTCTCCATTAATTCCTGTTGTGTTCCCGCTTCAACCATACGACCTTCTTGCATAACAAATACGACATCTGCATTCCGTATCGTATTAAGTCTGTGGGCAATGACAAAGCTTGTTCTTCCTTCCATTAGTACTTCTAATGCCTGCTGAATTTTTACTTCTGTCACTGTATCAATACTACTTGTTGCTTCATCGAGTAATAATATTACCGGATCTGCTACAAAGGCTCTAGCAATGGACAGCAGCTGCTTCTGTCCTTGCGAAATTTCACTTCCATCGGATGTTAAAATCGTATTGTACCCATTAGGTAGCTTTACAATAAAATCATGGGCATTAGCCCTTTTAGCAGCCTCTACAATTTCCTCATTTGTTGCATTGAGTCGGCCATATCGAATATTTTCATAAACACTTGCTTCAAAAAGAAAAGAATCCTGTAAAACAAAAGCCATTTGACTACGTAACGTTTGACGTTTTAATTTCTGTACATTCACTCCATCAAATAATATTTCGCCCTGCTCCACGTCGTAAAATCTAGCGATCAATTGCATAATCGTCGTTTTGCCAGCACCAGTTGCTCCGACTAATGCAGCGGTTTGACCTGGTTTTACATGGAAGCTAACATCCTTTAAAGTGTGTTCTTGTTCAGCTAATTCATATTTAAAGGAAACATGACGGAATTTTACGTCGCCTAATAGTTTATGATGATCATCCATATCTCCTATATCCTCTTCAACTGTTTCCTCCATTATGGAAAAAACACGTTCTGCCCCTGCTATAGCAGATAATACCGTATTCATTTGGTTTGCCAAGTCGTTTAGCGGTCTAGTAAATTGGCGGGCATATTCTGTAAATACGACGATTGTTCCGATTGTAACGAACCCTTTAAAAGCAAGTATTCCACCTATACCAGCTATAATTGCAAAGCTAATATTATTTAAAAAGTTCATTACCTTTGGAATATATCCTGAGTAGGTCAAAGCCCAAAAGCCGGTTCTCCTTAACCGAGTACTTTTTTCACGAAATTCTTTCTTTACCCTTTCTTCTTGGGAAAATGCTTTTACAACTTGTTGACCCGAAATAGTTTCTTCTATCATTCCATTTAAAGCACCTAATGCTGCCTGTTGCTCTTTAAATAACTTCCCCGTTCTTCGAGTTATCCAGCGGGTAGCCATAAACATGGCAGGAATAATGATCATCGTTAATAGCGTTAATAAAGGGCTTAAACTGAGCATGACAATGAACGTACCAGTTAAGGTTAAAATACTTGAAAACACTTGAATAAAAGAACTATTTAAAGTGGCACTAACCGTTTCCATATCATTTGTCGCTCGGCTCATCAATTCCCCATGTTGCCTTTTATCAAAAAATGAAACCGGTAAATGCAAAAGATGATGGAAAAGGCCCGTACGCATACGATAAATCGTCTGTTGGGCAATGCCGATCATCCAATAGTTTTGGAAAAATAACGATAATGCTAAAACAAAGTAGATTACAATTAATCCAACGATCAATAGTGGCATTCCACTAAATTGCTCTTTCATCACATATTCATCGATCATGTATCCGATTAAATAGGGACCTAATAGTGACATGGCGGAGCTGACGACGACTAATAATAAAACAGCGATGAGCAGTGCTCTCTGTTCATCAACAATTTTCCAAATACGTAGTAACGTATTCTTCCAATTGTTTGGACGGGGTCCTTTTTTCTTTTGAACCGAATTTTTCACATCTTCCTTTGTTAATACTGGCTCATAGCCAAAGGGTTTTCGTATGAAGTTCACTACGCATCGACCTCCCTCTCATGTTGAGACAGGGCAATTTGTTTATAAACTTCACTTGTTTCAAGTAATTGTTTGTGGGTACCATAGGCAATGACCTGTCCTTCATCGAGCAGTAGTATTTTATCCGCACCTTTTGCTGTGCGAATTTTCTGCGTTACAACGAGCATTGTTGCTCGTTCACCTTTAATCGCATCCCAAAAAGCAGCTTCCGTTTTAACATCTAACGCGCTAGTACTATCATCTAACAGCAAAATTTTTGATTTGCGTATTAGAGCTCGGGCAATTGAAAGACGCTGTTTTTGACCACCGGAAAGATTGACCCCCTTTTGACCAACACGTGTTTCATATTGATTTGGAAAATTTTCTACCGTCTGATGAATTTGAGCTTGAGTTGTTGCTATCCTCACTTCTTCCATTTCAGCCCCCTGTTTACCCCAGCTAACATTGTCATAAATGGATCCTGTAAATAACATAGACTGTTGGGGAACATATCCAATCATTGACCTAAGCTTCTCCAATGGCCATTTCGTTATATGTTGTCCATTTATATAAATCGCCCCGGAAGTTGGTACATAAAATCTAGGAATTAAGTTTAATAGAGTGGATTTCCCTGCCCCTGTCGCCCCCATTATGGCGATTGTTTCTCCAGTAGCAACAGTAAAGGAAACATCCTTCAATATCGGCTTTTTTGTATTCGGATATTGGAAAGTTACATGTTCGAAGCGAATCGATTCGGAATGTTGTATAGTAGGTGAAAGTTTTTCAGATTGAGTGTGTTCTTCAATTCCACTTTCAATTAACAATATTTCTTCCATCCGTTCGGAAGAAGCCTTTGCACGGGAAAGCGCATTAATAATAAAAGCAAACATAGAAAAGGAACCGGTCATGCGTAGCGCATAGTTAACAACCGCTACTAATTCCCCTACTTGTGCACTTCCGTTACTCACATCAATCGAACCAAACCATAAAGCTGCGAGTAAACTAACATTCATTACAAACAACAACACCGGTTGTATTAGCTCCATCATACGAAGTGCTTTCATTGTATCTACTTTTAAATGATTTGAAACTTCTTGAAAACGTGAAGACTCATAGTTTCCCCGCATATAAGCTTTTACTAACCGTATTCCTTGGAGGTTTTCTTGAAGAACCCGGTTTACCCGGTCTAATCGACGCTGTACTTCACCAAAAAGGTGAACGCCCTTTTTGACAATAATATATAAGAAAATCATAAGAAGTGGTGTCCCAATTAATAAAAACAGCGCCATTTTTGGGTTAACAAAAAAAGCCATCATTAAACTGCCTACCGCTGCCAATGGAGCACGAAGCATAATTCGCAAACTCATGAACAGTACGGATTGTACTTGTTGGACATCGCTCGTCAATCTCGTAATGAGCCCGGAAGTTGGAAACCGTAAGTAAGTTGCCATTGTGAAAGATTGGATTTTACTAAATAAGGCGTTCCGTAAATCAAAGCCAAAACTTTGTGCTGTGTGGGAAGCAAAATAAGAATTAATAATCCCACTTAAAAATGCTGAAATAGCCAGCATAATTAAAATAAATCCCCAATAACCGATTGTTCCTAAATCCTTTACGATAATACCGTGATCAATAATTCTAGCAATTATTAACGGTTGAATAAGCTCTACCGATAATTCAACGAGCATTAAACAAAGTGCAATGATTGCTGGCCATTTATATGGCTTCACATAACTAAAAACCGTTTTCATGACACACCCCTAACAAATTGACCTATGACTGGCGACAAAATATGTTAAATTATTCAAAAGTTTACATTTTGTTCACATTTCCGCTATATATTGTATTTTTCTGACTTTCTTACCTATATTTGATACTTATTAGTATAAATAAGCATAATCCAAATCTTAAAAATTTGCCAACCGCCTAAAGTCGGAAAGAGATAAAACTTCCTAGTGTCGAAAGCATTCACTTACGAAAAATAAACATTCTTAAAAGTAATTTTCAAATTGGATATTTTTTCATTTTCTGTAAACGCTTTAATACCTATTAATATTAGTATTTGTAATACTTCATTTTACTACTTCAGTACCATCTATTTCATCTTTATATTTTGAATCTTTCGGCACTAAAACACGTATGAAAATTCACTCTCTTTTATTCCCGTTCGTTTTTTATTCATGCATCCTTATATTTATATTGGTTTATAATTATCATTATAAAAAACATTTTATAGTTCTAAAGACCTTCAAAATTTCAATATCAAAATCTTACTATTAGTTTAGGAATGACTATTTACTGTAAAATCTCTATAATAATAGTATAAATATAGGATACTCGAGGAGTCGAATGCTGATGCGCGAAGAAAATACGAATATTATCGATGAGAAATTAGTAAACACATCTCCTTTTCCATCTTTTGCACTGAATCGACATGGTAGTGTTGTCCTTTGGAACAATTTAAGTGAAAAATATTTTGGTTACTCTATAGATACATTTGTAAATAAAAATTCATCTATAAAAGATAACTTACTATCTTCCCTATCAGAAGAAGCCTACAAAAGATTATTAACGGGAAATGAGTCGTTACGCTTTGAACAAGTTCAACTTTTAACGATTGAGGATTCCTTCATTAACGCTACGTTGATTGCCTCTCCAGTTTATATAAAAGGTGAGCCTTCTATTCTTATTACTTGTCTTATAGATTCTTTATTTACTAGACTCAATGATTCCACTCAAGCTTTAAAAGATCTACAAAATGGTTTATTTTCTTCCTTCATGATGGTAACGATTGATGAAGAAGGACTAATTATTCATTGTAACCAAGCTTTCCTTAATACGAGTCACTGGACACCAAAGCGTGTATTAGGAAAAACATTTTGGCAGCTTTTTCCTGAAGATGAGAACAGCAAAAAAGTAGTTGATATCATTTGGAAAACTATTACTTCTGGCCAAATTTGGCAAGGGGAAGTAGAAAAAATTACAAAAGATGGTTTACCTTATTGGGTTGATTTAACTGTAATCCCAACCTATTCCGAAACAGATAAACAGTATCAATATGTGTTAATAGAAAAGGATATTACTAGTCAAAAGAATATACAACATAAGCTTGAGAAAATTGCTTATATCGATCCTGAAACTGGCTTGATGAATACACACCGTTTAGAAATTATCGTTAACGAAATGATAAAGGAAAATCGCCATTTCACGTTCGTGTATATAAGTATCGATAAGTTTTATACGTTAAAAGAATTACACAATCATCATATAGAAAACAATTTAATTGTCGAATTTACAAAACGTATGAAAATTTATTTCCAAGACAGCCATATGGCACGAATAAATGAAAACGAGTTTGTTGTCATTACCCCTCTTGGCGAATGGTTTATACAAGGCTTTTTAACTTATTTAAAACAAAATCCTATTTATAATGGAAATATGGCAGTACCCATTTCAATTAGTGGTGGGATTACCCGTGCACCTCAAGATCAATCAACATTTTCCCACTTAATGAAAGCTTCCCTTGCTACCATTTCTACTGTTCGTGAAGCTGGTGGAGATAGCATTGTTTCATTATCTAATGCGACTCATAAAGCGATTAATCGAAAATCTATTATTGAGAAAAGATTATTATTCGCCCTTGATCAACAGCATTTAAAAGTACTATATCAGCCGCAACTAAATATCCATACTGGAAAGATCGATGCAGTAGAAGCCCTTGTACGTTGGGAAGATGATGAAATTGGTGTTGTATCACCTGACGAGTTAATTCCAATAGCAGAAGAAACCGGTCTAATTAATAACATCGGTTCCTTTGTCATTGAAGAAGCTTGTAAGCAAGCTGCTAAATGGCATAGTGAAGGGTTAGATTTAAAAATTAGTATTAACTTGTCTGTCCGCGAATTCCGGGACAAAAACATGGCTAAAACAATTTTAGAAACGTTAGAAAATACTCGCTGTCCGGCAAACTTAATTCAAATTGAAATTACAGAAAAGTTCGCCTTAGAAGCTGAAGCTGAAAAATCTATTATTAAACAAATGTTAAAACTTGAAAACGAAGGAATTGTATTTATTCTTGATGACTTTGGAACAGGCTATGCTTCATTCCGTTATATGCAACTGTTGCCAATTAAAATTTTAAAAATTGATCAAATGTTTATTAGTTCCTTATTAAAATCTGAAAAAACCCAACGCCTCATTAACGGTATGGTTCAGTTTGGTAAATCCATGAACTTAACTGTATTGGCAGAAGGCGTTGAAACAAAACAACAGCAAGAAATATTAGAGGAATATGGTTGTGAT
The DNA here is from genome assembly GCF_045369345.1 of Ureibacillus sp. 179-F W5.1 NHS. NCBI lineage: Bacteria > Bacillati > Bacillota > Bacilli > Caryophanales > Caryophanaceae > Ureibacillus > Ureibacillus sp. 179-F W5.1 NHS. Next base: position 13,704 of record NZ_JBIQFG010000038.1, read on the forward strand.
GCTATTCAAGGATATTTAATTAGTAAACCTGTTAGTCATGACACTATAAGAAAACTCGTGAAAGTGATATAAAATTCTCTCTACAAAAACATAAAAACTGCAAGACTCTCTAATCTATGAGTGCCTTGCAGTTTTATTTGTCTACTTAATTTTTTGCCTTCTTTTTGCTCTTGCGTAAGATTGCATAGACGTTCTGCCCTTATGGAACATCCTCATCACTAATTGTACAATTACCTCTGCAAAAACAAGTCCCATTGCGATGGCACCGGAAATCATAAATACGCGCATACCATTTTGAATTCCCATATTATAGTCTAGTTCGACAATATTACGCATCGTATTATAGGCGATACCACCCGGAACTAATGGAATAATTCCTGAAACATTAAAAATAATCATTGGCATTTTAAACCGCCGGGCAAAAATTTGAGCTACTAGGGCAACGACAAATGCCCCTAAAAAAGAAGCCTGTACTTCTGTGACCTTAACCTCGTAAAGGATATAGTATACCATCCATCCGATCGCACCAACGAAACCGCAATATGGAATTGCCTTTGTAGGTGCATTGAAAATGACACCAAAGCAAGCTGTAAATATAAAACTAAATAATGCTTGTATAATAAACTCCATATTCATTCTCCTTAAGAAGCTACAATGAGAGCAATACCAGCCCCAATTGCAAAGGCTGTTAAAAAGGCTTCGGCTCCCTTAGCTATTCCAGCCGTAAAATGCCCTGCCATTAAATCACGAACGGCATTCGTAATAATCAAACCTGGAACGAGAGGCATGACACTGCCAACAATAATTTTGTCCATTTCTTTTCCTAGTCCGAACTGTACCGCCAAAGAGGCAATCAATCCAACGACTAATGCAGCTAAAAACTCCGAGAAAAACTTCACCTTTGTCATCTCTTGAATAATCATAAAAACGAAAAATCCGACTCCTCCTGCCACAAAGGCAACAGGCATATCCGACCAATAGCCGTTCACTAATACTAAAAAACAACTACTTGCAATGGATGCAGCTAATATTTGTAAATGTACTGGTAAAAAATAATTCGTTTTTTGTATTTTTCTTAACTCTTCATACGCCTCTTCTAACGTAATCCTTTGGCTAGTAAGCTTTCTCGAGACATTGTTGACCTTGGCAATTTTATGCAAGTCCGTAATTCTTGCTGCTATGGACGTTATTTTCGTAACTTGTTTTTTTCCTAAGGATAAAATGATTCCTGTTGGAGTTACATAACTTTGAGCATCCTCAATATTTTGGGAGCGAGCCATACGAAGCATTGTATCTTCTACTCGATAAGTTTCCGCTCCGCTTTCCATCATTATTTGGCCAGCTAGTAAAAAACAGTCTAGTGCCAATTCAAAATTTTGTTCATTGTTCATATTTTTGAGTCAATCTCCTTTTTCTCCATGCTCATATTATCGAACAGTAAAGATTATCTCAATACAAACATTATTAATTTTTATTTTAATTGTGGTAATTTTGTCCATTTTATAAACAAGGGAATCATAATATTTCGTAACCTTTACATACGAAAGGAATATAACCTTCAACAATTTCTACTTCATTAATAACTATCTATTTAATTTTAAGATAAAAAGTACAATCCAGTTTTTGCTGAATTGTACTATCTATTCTTTCTTAAGGCTATTTTAGCTTCACACTACCTAAAGCATTGAAGTTTTGTAAATTGTAGCTCCTCACTTCATCTCTTGAAACGGTATACAATATGTCTTCAATGTAAAGTAAACGTGTAATTAACGTTTCCCAGTTTTCATATTCTTCTCCTTGTTTTGCAGGAGTGATTAAATTTCCTTTTAACTCAATACCATGATCAGCCGTAATTTCGTATATAACGGCCCCAGAGCCTTTATATTCGACGTCGTATTCCCCTTTCCCTTCATAAACCGTCACAGGGAATCCAAAATAGTTATATTCTTCATTTCTAAATAAAGCTTTATGATTATACTCTATTTCCGAGTGGGTACCACGCCCACCTATTACAACCGAATCTTGTTCCTTCGGGTTTTCGTAATCTGTAATATCAAATAAAGATACTTTAATACCTTTCGTTGTTATAATAGGCTGTTTAGAAGTACTATCTATCCTTGATTCTGTATCGTATCCTATTCCGATTAAATGATGTTCATCTAACGGATGAAGATAATTACTATAACCAGGGATTTTCAATTCACCTAATACTTTCGGTTGTTTCGGATTTTGTAAATCAATTACAAACAGCGGATCTACTTGTTTAAATGTCACAATATAGGCTTTATCCCCCATAAAACGGGCAGAGTATATTCGTTCTCCTTTCGCTAAATCTGTTACTTCCCCTACTTTTTCCAATTTATCATTGTAAACAAAGAGATGATTTTTAGTAGATTCATTCGTACCGCCCCATGCATCTCCTTCAGTAGTTGCAATACGGAAATAACCATTATGTTCATCCATCGAGAATTGATTTAAAAGACTTCCTGTAATAGAAGTTGAAGCTAAAAACTCCACTTTCACTCCATCAATTGTAAATTTAAAAATATCTGTAGTTGTTGGTCCTGCTGGTAAAATGGCTATATCCGTCGATACCTTTGAATCCGTTTCTTTTTCTAGTGTTCTCGCCATAAAATCAACAGCTGTTAAATAAAGGGCATTTTCCGACATGTATAACGAGGAGCTACCACCTAGAAAACCTTTTGTTTCAATTTTTTTCTCTTCAAAATTGTTTAAATCAATAGACGATATAATTATATAGTTTGGCTCATTGGATCCTGGTAAAATCGTCAACTGGTCTAAATCCATCGGCTTTACCTCTTTATCTTGAGCACTATCATAAGTGTATGGTCGCAATTCAACATCTTTTTCTTTTTCTAACAGCCAATATTCCGGCGCCTTATTTGACACAATATACAGGATATTATTATATTTACGAACTCCGTTTATATAACCATCTTGTGCAAACTCTCTTATTAACTTAGGTTTAGCTGGATTCTCCATACTATAAAAGGCTACCTTTGTCATACTATTTCCACTAGCATATCCATCTTTTTTTGTCTCCACATAATCATCCATAACAACGATTAACATATTTTGATGTATCATTAGTTGAGATGGATAACTGTTTCCATCTAATGTAATTTTACTAGCAATTTTTAAAGCATTGTGATTTGTCCCATCTGTTATGATAATTTGATTATCTACAGCAGTATAAATATATTTACCGTCCGTTACGACAATATCTCCTTCTTCAATGTCCTCTACTTGATTGTTTGTAGTAGAATAAGACTCGGCGCCATCGTCACTTGCTCCACCTGATATTTCGTTAGAGGAAGACATGTCTGCACTTTTACTTTCCTCGACAGTTGTCTCAAACATCGAATGGTTCGTAGCATCTGTATTGATGGCATTTTGGAAGAAATCTTTCAACTCCTGAAGTGACGTAATTTTTTCAAGTTCTTCTATAACTTTAAATTCCACTTCTTGTTTCTTTGTATTTAAAGGTTTTTCTTTAAAGGCCTCTTCTTCAATATGAAGAACGTATTGTCCAGGCAGCAAATTTTCTATTGAAAGAGACTGTTTATTTTGTTCCAAAGTAATTTCGCCCTTAACCTTTTCCCCAGCTGCATTCGTAATATAAATGAATTGATCTTGAATACTATTGTCATTCATTTTATGGGAAAAATGGACATGGTACGGTTGATTTATAAAAACAGTTGAAGAAGCGCTGACCTCAACTTTTTTCCCTAGTATCCAAACACTTACGAAGGCAATAAGTGCGATGGCCATCAAAAGGATTCCACTAATATATAATCTTTTTTTCATCTGTTTCCTCCCCTTTAGAATGTATTTATCCCATTAGACTTTTATTTCTTCGTTTCGTTACAAACTTTTTATAAAATTTTTTCCAAAAAAAAAGTGTGAAAAATCGTTTGATTTCTCCACACTTAAAATATTTAATTTGACGTTACACTACCATTTAACAATAGTTGAACGATGGGAAGTTTCTTTAATCATAACGCCTCGTTTTGCCATTTTCTCGATATATTCATCACCAGGAACAATTGATTCAGGCGGATAAACACCGTGCTCAGTAATCACACCACTGCCAACCATAACAGCAACTGTAGCAATCGTACATGCTGTTGCACGAGCCATAGCCGTCATCGTCGTTTTTTCATCTCTTTTAATCGTTAATTCGTATTCATAAGTTAATTGCTCATCGGATTTCTCACCTGAAACAATGACACGCAATAGAACAGCATCTTCTTTATCTCCTAGCGACAGTTTTTTCTTTAGAGCCTCACGGACAACATCGCGGACCGCTACTTCATTTCCATCGACTTCCACTTTATTTCCTTTATCTAAGAACCCTAAATCGGCAAGCAATTGAAACTTTTCTGCATGCCCTTTATAACGAATCGTTTTATATTCAAGGTTTTTAACATGAGGGAAAGTATTCGTTAACGTGGACGTTCCACCAGAAGTATAAAAGGCTTCTAGAACGCCAAATTGATCAAAATAAATTGGCTCAATTCCAGAAAGAGATTTTACTTCAGTTAACTTTCCATCCTTAATTATTTTCGCAGGTTCTGTATAATGATCGATAACCCCTTCTAAAGAAAATACTTGTGTATAATTTAGCGGTGGTTCAGGTTTAGTCGGAATACCACCTACATAAAGCTTTATCGATTCAATCGTATCTAATTTAGAAGCACCATATCCGGCTAATATATTGATCATCCCAGGAGCTACGCCTAAATCAGGAATTAATGTGACATTTTTCGCCTTTGCCTCTTCATGTAATGTCAAAATATGTTCCGTTACTTCCCCGATGTGTCCTCCTAAATCGACAGAGTGGACGCCAACTTCAATAGCTGTCTTTGCAACCCTCTCATTAAATTCATAGAATAGTGCATTAACAGCAACGTCCCCCTTTGCCATGACGTTACGTAATTCATCTTCATTTTTCGCATTTAAAGATACTACTTCGATTTTCGACGTTGAAAGAGAGTCAACAAATTGTTGAGCTGCATTCGTATCGATATCTGCCAAATATATTTTTTCTACATTTTCGATAGAGTTTAAATCCCTCGCTACTTCTTTCCCCATTAAGCCAGCGCCTAAAACTACTACTTTCATTAAACCCATCCCCTTTTTCTGCTTTAGTTTTCAGTATCAATTTGCGCTCGTTGAAGTTTCCCACTATAGTCAACGTAAATACTTTTCCATTCTGTATACACATCCAAAGCTGCTTGACCGGAATCCCGGTGCCCATTTCCAGTTCCTTTTGTCCCCCCAAAAGGAAGATGAATTTCTGCACCTGTTGTTCCTGCATTTACGTAAACAATTCCTGTATCTAAATCTCTTTGTGCTTTAAATATTTTATTAACATCTTGAGAGAAGATAGAACTCGATAAACCAAATTTCACACTATTGTTCACTTCAATCGCTTCATCTAGACTTGCTACTTCGATTATACTTACGACTGGTCCGAAAATTTCCTCTTGGGCGATCACCATATCATTTTGAACATCTGTAAAAATAGTTGGTTCAAAATAATATCCTTTATCAAATGGTGGTGTTGATAATACTCTGCCTCCAACTAGGAGAGTCGCCCCTTCCTTCTTCCCAATTTCAACATAACGGTTGATTTTTTCAAGGGCAGCTTGATTAATAACAGGGCCAACCTTTACCGTTGGATCGAGACCATCTCCTATTGTTAACTGACCAATCGATTTAACTAGCATAGACTCCAATTCAGTTTTAACATCTTTATGGACAATGACACGACTACACGCTGTACAACGTTGACCAGCTGTTCCAAATGCACTCCAAATAATCGCATCCACCGCTAACTGTAAATTGGCATCATCCATTACAATTACAGCGTTTTTACCACCCATTTCAAGGGATACCTTTTTTAAATGCTTACCGCCAAGTTCGGCAACCTTACTTCCTGTTTCCGTAGAACCGGTGAAAGAAATGACTTTGACATCCGGATGCTCAATCATTGCAGTTCCAACTGTTGAACCTGCACCAAATACGACATTGGCAACCCCTTCCGGCAATCCTACTTCTTCTAATATTTTTGCCATTTCGTAAGCCATAAGAGGCGTTTCAGTGGCAGGTTTCCAGACAACTGTATTCCCCGAGACGATCGCCGGAAACGCCTTCCAAGTTGCAATGGCAATCGGAAAATTCCATGGTGTAATGAGGCCTACTACACCAATCGGCGCCCTGACACTCATCGCAAATTTATCTGCAAGCTCGGAAGGAGTCGTTTCCCCAAACAGTCGTCTCCCTTCCCCGGCCATATAAAAGGCCATATCAATACCTTCTTGCACTTCTCCACGTGCTTCTTCAATGACTTTACCCATTTCCTTCGTCAAAATTTGGGCTAGATGTTCCTTCTTTTCTTTTAATTTATAACCAATTTCATATAGAAAATCTGCTCGTTTAGGGGCAGGAACTAGCGCCCAAGATTTTTGTGCTCTTTTAGCTGCTGCTACAGCCTCATCTACTTGAGCTTTTGTTGAAAGGGGAACAGTTGCAAGCTGTTCTCCATTAGCCGGATTTACAACGGGAACTGTCTCTAAACCATCATCTGTTATCCATTTACCATTGATAAAGTTTCTAATTTCCATAACACCCTCCCTATTTTCGCTCGAATTTCCTCTTATATTGTCTTTTATTCGACTTTTTCCACCTTAATTCCTCTATTCATAGATTTAGATTTTATGAAATTTTGAATGAAACCTTTCCGAGAGGTGAAACGTAACCTTAAATGGTATATATGTATTATTAAACTTAGGAGGATATGAATAATGAACAACCATGAAATTGACTACAAATTGCACGGAGATGATATGCAGTTTGTAGAAGTCGAACTAGATCCTAACGAAACAGCCATTGCCGAAGCAGGAAGTTTAATGATGATGGACGAAGCAATCAAAATGGAAACCATTTTCGGTGACGGCTCTAAAAACAGCGGTGGCATTATGGGAAAGTTAATGGGCGCTGGGAAACGATTAATATCCGGTGAAAGTTTATTTATGACAACCTTTACGAATGTGGGCGAAGGAAAAAAACATGTTTATTTTGCAGCCCCATATCCAGGAAAAATTATTCCAATGGATTTAAGTCAATATAACGGGAAAATTATTTGTCAAAAGGATTCTTTTTTAGCTGCTGCGAAAGGCGTTTCTGTCGGTATTGAATTCCAACGTAAAATTGGTGCTGGCTTCTTCGGTGGTGAAGGTTTCATTATGCAAAAACTTGAAGGAGATGGATTAGCATTCATCCATGCCGGTGGAGCTATTGAGAAAATTGATTTGCAAGCCGGTCAAAAGCTTTTAGTAGATACTGGCTGTTTAGTGGCGATGACTTCTTCTGTTGATTATGATATCCAACCTGTTAGTGGCGTAAAAACCGCTTTATTTGGAGGGGAAGGAATATTCCTTGCTTCTTTACGTGGTCCTGGTACAGTATGGATTCAATCGTTACCATTTAGCCGATTAGCAAGCCGTGTATTTGCTGCTGCTCCTGTTTCAAAAGGCGGAGGCGGAAATAATGCAGGTGAAGGCGGAATCGGTGGAATTTTTAATCTGTTTAACGATTAAGTAACCCCCCTTTTTTTCTAAAAAAGAATTCCATCGAATTAAGATGAAAATGCTTGGGCTTTTTCGTTGTCCAAGCATTTTTTATAATTCATTAACTTTCCAAATTATTATTTTCAATCATATTTAAGCAGTTCAAATCTAATTTTCCCCACTCATCTATCTCCCTTTTTGTATGCAAAATTTAAAATCGCATATCGGAAGAATAATTTTATAAATTACGGTAATTATGAAATTAGAAATCCCTTCTGAGTAGGGATATTAAAGGTGACAAGAACAAAATGAAAGATCAATTTTTAAATATCATTGTTATTTTAAATACTAAATCTTACGAGAGCCTTGCATTCCTTAAAGGGAAGAGAAAGGGGTATTAGTGAAAAAGCATTTGCAAATAGACCCAAGTCAAAAATTTAACGCTTCACTTCTCTTATTTACAACTACTGCAGTTCAAATTGGGGTAGGAATACATGGATTTCAAAGTGTAATTTACAAAGAAGCGAAACAAGATGCTTGGATATCCATTATTATAAGTTTTATTGCCGCTCATCTTGTAGTTTTTGTTATGTTTAAAACATTAGAGATGTACGGTTCCGATGATATTTTCGGTATCCAAATAAATGTATTTGGTAAATATTTAGGAAATTTAATGAATTTAGTTTTAATTAGTTACTGTTTATTAGCATTCTTTGTTGTTATAAGAACTTACACAGAAGTTATTAATGTATGGGTATTCCCTGATTTAAGTACATCCTTTATCACCATCACTGTCTTACTAATAGTTATTTATACGTTTTCTGGAGGACTACGGGTAATCATAGGAATTTGTTTCTTTAGTTATGTTTTACCACTATGGATTTTAGCTATCTTATTATTTCCACTAGAGTATGCTAACTACAATCATGTTTTACCTGTATTCGGTAGTGATTTAATCAGTATACTAAAGGGAGCTTATTCCATGTCCTTTACAATTGTAGGTTTTGAAGTATTAAATGTACTTTATCCCTTCGTTAAGGAACAGAATAAGGCAAAAAAATATGTCCACTTAGGACTACTTTCAACATTGGCTATTTATTTATTCGTTATGTTAATTAGCTTATCTTTCTTTAGCGGGGAACAACTTGAAAAATACATTTGGGCTACATTAACAATGTTCAGCATTATCCGTCTCCCCTTTATCGAAAGAATTGAACTTTTTACAATTTGTTTTTGGTTAATTATCATTTTACCAAACCTTTGTTTATATGCTTGGTCTGCCCATCGTGGTTTCATACGAATGATAAAAGTAAGTGAAAAGAAATTTATTTACATTTTCTCAATCATTATTTTTATCGGAACTTTATTTGTAGAATCACGGTCCCAAATTAAAACGATAAATGATTTTTTTGGTAGATTATCTTTCGTTTTAGTGTTTATTTATCCGTTTATTTTAAATGCTATTGCGAATATAAAAAGGTTGTTTTCTAAACTAAAGAAGAAAAAAGTGGAAAATCGAGAAGTAGAAAGTGAAAATGCCGAATAAAAAACGCCTCAAATTTTGAGGCGTTTACATTATAAATATAATACAACAATTAAAATTGCCGCTAAAATTAATCGATAAATTGCAAACGGTACTAGCTTAATACGTGATATTAACTTTAAGAAGAATTTAATAGATATTAATGCGAAAACAAAGGCACTAATAAATCCAAGGGCATAAAATCCAAAATCAGAAGGATTAATTTCGCTCCAGTTTTTCACAAGGGATAAACCACTAGCCCCTGCCATAATCGGAACAGCCATAATGAACGTGAAGTCTGAAGCCGTCTTATGGTCAAGTCCTAACATAACCCCACCTGAAATTGTCGCACCTGAACGAGAGAATCCTGGCCATAAAGATAAACATTGGATTAAGCCGATTTTAAATGCTTTTCCATAGGATAGATCGTCTAAAGATGTAATTTTAGGACGTTTTGGACCAAATTTATCAGCAATAATCATCCAAATGGCCCCAACAATTAACCCAATAATAACTGTTGATGTGAAAAATAAGTTTTCATCAATATAATCTTCGAACAATACGCCAAACACACCAGCAGGAATAATCCCTACGATGACATGTCCTAAATTAAATTTACGAGAAGCCGTTTGTCCTTTAATTTTATATAATCCTACCAAACTTAACATACGCTTCCACATTACGACTACAACTGCTAATATCGAACCTAGCTGAATAACAATTTTAAATGTGTTGGCAGAACCTGGTTCTAAAAACTCCTTTGTCTTTAACCATAGATCATCTACGATAATCATATGTCCTGTTGAAGATACAGGAGCAAATTCTGTCATCCCTTCAACAAAACCAAGGATGACCGCTTTAATAAGTTCAAATAATTCCATAAAAATAATAGTCTCCTCATTTTTTACTTTTGCTTAATTGCACAAAAACCATCAATGTTAAAATCGATTAATTTAGTTGCCCGAAAATGTGATATCAACTACCCATAACTCAGAGCGGCTACCAATTCTTGTAGGTGGACCCCAAAAACCAAAACCCGAAGATACTAAAGCATGCATATTCCCTTTTTTCATATGTCCATAATCAAGTTCAAATAATTTATCGGTAATAAAATTGTTCGGCCACAGTTGTCCAAGATGGGTATGCCCTGATAAATGAAGATCTACCCCTGCCTTTTGCGGAAGATGTAAATCGTAAGGAGTATGATTCATTACAATCCATGGCAATTGTTCCTTTTCAGGCTTAAGCTCAGCAATCGATCGTCTATCTTTATTCGTCACATCTTCCTGACCTGTTAAATACAAACGATTTCCAACTAAAATAGTTTCATCCATCAAAATTTGAACATTTGCATTTTTCATTTCTTCGACAAATTGAGGAATTTTCCCACCATAATATTCGTGATTTCCAAGCACTCCATATACACCATATGTTGACTTTAGCTTTGACATCACCTCTGCCATTCCTTCTTCCAAAAACCATTTCGGATCATCATCGACTAAATCGCCAACTAATAAAACAAGATCCGGGTTTGCATCATTTGATAGCTCCACAAACCTTTGAAGATGTTTTTTGTTCGAAAGGACCCCTAAATGGAAGTCAGATGCTACTACTAATCGGATTGGCTCACCACTTTTGTCAACGGAAATTCCTAAATTACGTACTACTGGAGAATAGGCGTTATAGCTACCCCAAGCAAACAATACAACTAAAAGTCCAACGACAACAGACCCAATAACAGCAATATTTTTTAATGGTGTAAACGTTACTAGGAGATTCGTGATGATACATAATATGAGTCCATACTCAAAAAAGAACATCCAATAGTTACCGACTACTGATAATGGTCTTAAGGTTTCATGAAATCTTCCAATGATAAAACTAAATGCAATGAGGAAGAAAACAATCCAGTAAACTACGGGCCAACGGAAAAGATGAATTGCTTCTAGCCACTTTTTAAAATTTAACCCTAAATAGGTTGTAAGTGCACTATAAATGATGAAGACAATCGATATGCCAACGATTTTCCCCATTCGTATTCCTCCATTATTTGTAATACCCAAAGTATACCATGTTGAGAGAAAATGTTCATATTCAAGTAGTAAAGAGGACGCCCTAAAATGCGTGTTAGGACGTCCTCTATCGGCATACTGTTAACTATTTCCAACAATAGTTACTGTCACTTTAAATAAATCTCCATCTACCTCAACAGTAAGACGGCCATTGTGTAAATCAACAATCGACTGAGCAATCGCTAACCCTAATCCAGAACCATCTGTATGGCGGGAAGCATCCGCCCTTTTAAAGCGTTCTGTAAGCTCTTGAACGTTTTCATTTAATTCATACTTTGAAACATTTTTTACTGAAAACTCAATATTGGATTCAATTTGTTTTAAAGTAACATATACTCTTGTTCCCTCTAACGAGTATTTCAATGTGTTGACAATTAAATTATCAATAACACGCCACATTTTTTGACCATCTACATAGGCATAGAGGGGTTCCTCTGGCATTAAAATACGTAACTCTAAATTTGAAAGGGAAAAGGCCTCTTCATGTTCTCCTATTGCTTGTTGCACCAATTGAGTTAAATCTAGCTTCTGTTTTGTTATTTCAATATTCCCACTGGCCATTTTTGACACTTCAAATAAATCTTCTATTAACGTTTTAAGACGGGCTGATTTTTTATCCAATACATCGATATATTGTTTTCGTTGTTCATCTGTTAAATCCGGGTTCTTTAATAAATCGGTATAGGTTATAATCGACGTTAACGGTGTTCGTAAATCATGGCTAACATTCGTAATAAGCTCTGTTTTTAACCGTTCACTTTTCGCTTGTTCTGACATTGATTTTTTTACACCTTCACGCAATGCATTTAAATTTGCTGCATGCTTGGCTAATGGTGACTTCCCTTTCACCTTAATATCATTTGTTAAACGTCCCCTTGCCATATCTTCCGTCTGTCGCATAATTCGATTAAGATACCCAATTCGACGAAGAAAGAGAATGCCAGCTGGTAATCCAATAAAGAATAGTAAAAGAATATAAATCATGAGTAGCTCAACGCTATACGATGCCCCTACGAAACCAATTCCGGCAAGAAAGAAAATAATTAAAATGGCTACGGATTGTACACCGAGGGAACGGTTTAAAAATAAATCCCTTAGCCCATCTGCAAGTCTGTATAGCATAGCATTTTTTAATTGCTCTTCTATCTTAGGCTCATTTTTAATCGAATCCCAAGTCCATGTTATGCCAAATATTATGGCAGCAACACTTATAAAGACTATAAAAAGAAATATGAGTTCTTCAACACTAGATGTAATTAAATTTATTGGGTTAAAGTAAATGATATTATTGATTAACGAATTACCAATATACTCCATTAATCCAAAGGATATAAAACTTACCACAATAATTAAAATGATGCGAACATCAATAGGAAGGCGTAAGAAAGCATCTTTTACATTGGATGATTCTCTGAACATATCCATTTTTGGTCTAGCAAAAGTAAACAATCCGACAATTGCTAATATACCAGTGACCCATATAACAATAAAAGTTATTTTCGCTATATTAAAATATTGATAATCAGTTCCCAAATTAGAACTACTAAGCATAGATTTTGGTATACTAAAGGATCCTTCATATCTTGCGGATTCTCCATCAATTTGAAATTCCGGAATAGTGTCTTGTACTTCCGAGTAAACATTATTATCATAGGAATTTATATTAACTGAATTATTTACTATTAAAGGATTTTTATCTTCATAACTTTCAGTAAATAGATCAGATTTTTGTTGGGTTCCTGATTCAAATTTTTTTCCATTGTCTATGTTTACAAAGTGATAAGAAAAATAGCTAAATTCATTTAAAAAGGACTTTTTATATTTTTCTTGCTCTGCTGCATACTCATCGATTAATTGTTCCTTTTGTTTTCGAATTTTCTCTTTAACATAATCATCACTTTCAAAGTTCGCTTTAATATCTGCAATTTTTTTATCACGCTCCTCTATTAATAGCTCTTTTAATGTTGAATCTTTGCTCTCCTCTGCCTCCATTATCCGCCCTCTATATTGAGATTGAATACTTTCAACTTGTTCCGTTAAAGAGCCATAACGATATCGATACTCTTCGATTTCTCCTTGCGTAACATTGATTGTTTCCTTTGCCTTTTCAGCATCAAAGGGCATTAAAACGTAGTGGCCTAATTGGTCAATAAAACTTTCCTTCGTAGATTGGAAAGTATCCGATTGAAAATAAGATTTTACTAAATAATTAGGGGCTTGCTTTACAAAGAGCACTATAGAAAATACTGCCCACGTAATAAGAAAAAGAGTGAGGAGTAATTTCCCTTTATTTTTCATCAATGGATCCTCCTCTAAAATAATCTCTCAAAAAATCGAATCGCCTCACCGATATGTTCATTAATAAATTGCCAAGTCTTCATTCCGATTATGAACATACCAATAATACTTGCGATAAAACTAATAGTCGTCACACTTTTTTCAATTTTGTTTTTCAATTTTATATCCAATTCCCCACACAACCTTTAAAAATCTTGGATTTTTCGGATCAGCTTCAATTTTCTCGCGAATTTTTCGAATGTGCACTGCTACAACATTCTCAGCATTATAAGCTTCTTCATTCCAAACAAGTTCATAAATTTCTCGAATCGAAAATACTCGTCCAGCATTTTTTAATAGAAGTTCCGTAATTTTATATTCGATTGGTGTCAGTTTAACAAGTTCCCCATCTAATCGTACTTCCTTTGCTTCGACATCAAGGGTTAAACCGTTCGATTCATATTTTGTAGACTGGGCATTGTACGTACCTAGTTGAACGTAACGTCTTAATTGGGATTTCACCCGGGCAAGAAGCTCCATTGGGTGAAAAGGTTTTGTAATATAATCATCTGCCCCTACTGATAATCCATGAATTTTATCAGTATCTTCGGCTTTTGCACTTAACATAATAATCGGGATGTTTCGCTCGGCGCGAATTTTAAATGTTGCGGAAATCCCATCCATATTCGGCATCATAATATCGAGAATAATTAAATGCACTTCATGTTCTTCCAACAGTTTCAATGCTTCGACTCCATCTGCCGCCTTTAAAACATTGTAGCCTTCATTTGTTAAATAAATTTCAATTCCATCACGAATATCTTTATCATCATCTGTAACGAGCACGGTTAACTTCTCCATTGCCCTCACCTCATCTTTTTCTTATAGTTTTATATTAGCCATCGTTTCTTAAAAAGCAGTAAGTATAATTCTGAAGAAATTCTTAAGATAGCATTGTATTTAGGTGTATTTTAAAATCTAAAAATCCAGCAATAACGCCTGTTTTCAGTATATTACCATATTTTTGCTTTATTTAAGAGTGGTTAATAGTATTTATCTATGGTGGGTAAATTGGGGTACCGAACTTTTTAAACTGGGGTACATTGGGGTACATAAAGAATTTAACAGAAGATGTTCAGTTTTCGTATGTATTACGTTCTTTCACACATGAAATATATATACTATTATCTAGTTATATAATGTTAGATTCTCGTTATGTTTATGCTCAGCAGATATTCGCTTTATTATACAAATATATACTTACATTTAAGTTGATATCATCAAAACATCATCATTTTTGTGATGATATAGTAAAAATTATATGATATTGTTATCATTTACCTTTATAGTTATTTATGTACAAAATAAAAATGGGGTGAAAATTTTGAGTGCTATTTTGGGCGTACTAGGATTTTTAGGAATAATAATAGGAATTATACTACTAATTCTTGGATTGATTTTAAAGAAAAAAATGAAGGGTGGATTAATTTTAGGTATATCAATTATTTTATTTTTTATTGCTATACTAATACCATCAAAAGCTACTGAGGATACTAAAGAACAAGTTGAAGATAGCAAAACCGAAGAGGTTGAAAATGGGTCAGAAAAAGCAGATATTTCTACAGAAGAAAATATTTTAAATGCTATTAATAATTCTCTTGAAACAGATCAATTAACTACAAACTATAATAAAGCGACTATAGAAAAGAAATTAGATTTAACTGATGGTGTTGTTTTAAAAGAAGGGGGAGAATTGTTAGTCGCTCCTGAAGGTACATATTTTTTAGAATTAAATATGAGAGCAAATGAAACTGATAATGATAATGCTTTTGCAGTTGATTCTAATAAAAAAAGTATAAAGGCACTAAAAAGTATAATGGGGCTATTAGAAGGAAATAAAATATCTGTTATTCAAATTAACTGGTATCTACCTTCTAAATCTCTTGTTAATGCAGAATCTATTTATTATATATTGCGGTTTGATACAAAAACTTTGTTAAGTATTGATTGGAATACGGTAGATGAAAATAATTTAATTCAATACACTTCTTATGTTAGTGAAGATTATAAAGAAATAAACTAAGCCACTTTTTGTGGCTTTTTTTATTACACGTTTAATAATCGCTTTATCTCATCATCAACCTTATTTTTAAGCGCAATATTCATGTATCTACGATTATGTTCAGTCCCCTTATCCATAATCACATATTCTGTGATGTCTTTATCAATTCGAATTTCTGCTTGAACTTTAATACCATTCTTCCCTAATTGAGATTTTACTTCTCTTAATTCATTTTGAACTAAAATTATTTGTTGTTCCATCCACAAAGCTAATGGACGATTTATTTTAATATCATTTAAATGATTTAGATCACGTTCTAAAGTTCTTTTCGTTAAATCAAGGATGATATTCTTATGAATTAAGTCAGCAGCATCAAAGTCAATCAAATCACTTCACGCTCTTTTCGGATAACTGGTACCAATGCAAGAACATTATCTATACAAAATACTCGATTAGCATGTTTTAAAAAGCAATAAGCATTAAATTTATCATCAGACACTTTCGTTACTTTAATACGTCTTTTAGTGATTTCACCATTTTTAGCGATGTACATCATATCTACTAACTGATTACGTTGCATTACTTTTAATAATTGTCCTTTCATTAATACCACTCCTTTTACAGAACGTTAGTTCTTATTTTACGCTAATTATAGAACAGTTGTTCCTCTTTTGGCAATAAAAAATCCAGGTAGTAAAATACCTGGATTAATTAATTTAAGTAGTGAATTAGTTAAGTTAGCTAATTTAATTATACTTTTGGTTTAAATTTTCAAATACGAAAAAAAACCACTAATCTGTGAGTGGTTTTTTTCTGCACGCTGATTCCGGTTCAGCGAGCCAAACCTTTGTAGGTCCTGCTACTATAAGTAAAGGACTAATGTTATTTTCATATTAAGTTATTTCAGTTTCCTTTGTCAAGCATATATCACTTAAACTTCCAACTGGACTTGACTTAATCTTTTCAACTACCTCTTCATTGTCACATAAAAATGCGGTAACAAATGTTGCAGTATTAGCTTTTTTAGCATTTAATCTTATTACTACAACATAATTATCTGGAGTCACTAAGCTTACTCTTCTATTGGAATCGTACTTCTTTTTTTTCTTATCATATCCACTAAATACAGGAATCGAACTATCGAGCAAAATATCTCTAATCCACCTAATCCTTTGTGCTCGTTCAGTGCTAAAGATTGATTTATCAGCTTTTTTCCGGTTAGAACTTGTAAAAAAAGCATGCTCGAATCTTTCAGGGTAAAATCTAACCAATATGCCGTCGTGCGTTACTATTTCTTGATTACAGTACTCTTCTTCATATACTTTTTTATATTCGGCCTCTGAATGAAGGATGAGTAAATCTTTATATATTGTCATAAATTTATTTTAAAAACATTAAATTTACTTTGATTTTTAATTGTTGGTTTAAGAACATGGCCGATATGTTCTTCTATTCTGCTAATGACAGCCAATTTTGCGGAACTAGTTTCGTATCCATTAAATTTATAACCAACGGCACCCATCAAAACATCGACTAACTGAATTAATACAGATTGCTTAGATTCTATAGCTTGAACATTTTCTACATATGCTAAAGAAGCTCGATTTAAAACATTATCCAATGTACTTAATCGATCACGTTCTTTATTCTTCTTATAGTCTAGGAAAATTGAGTACTCTTTATTCCAATCTAACCAATGAAAGATTAATTGGTAATAAAATTTATAAAATCCTAATTCCTGATCAGAATCATGATATTTTTGTAGATTAACTTTAGCCGAGTCGATAACTATACATCGAAACCTAATTGCCTTATTTTCAAAAAATATATTGATTAAATCTAAATAGAACTCAACTTTAGAAGGGGATACATTTTTCCATTTAATTTCACCAAATAGATTATGCTTAACTCGTAATCTTTGTATATCTTTTTTGATTTTCCTAATATTACTTTTATCTATCCACACTCCACCTAAAACTGAATATCTATCAACGGGTCTATCTTGCCCTATCATTTCTGGTCTGTTTTCATCACAATAAATGTGGTACATATTTAATCCTCACAAAATAACAAAATTTTATACAATTATAACTTATAATTTCAAATAATTCCAAAATTCAACATCCATAATTTATAGTGATTAACAAAAACCAAGGACACCGATTTTTGGTAATAAAAACTTTGGTTTTTTTAATATTTTTAACTGGAAATTGTTGACATTTTATAACCCATGGTATATAATTAAAATATAGAAAGGAGGTGAACAAAGTGGATTATGATAAGGTTTTAACTTACTTAATCTCAATATCAACGGTGATTCACTTACTGACAAGTTCAGCAAAGAACATCAAAGATATTAGACAAAGTAAGAAAGAAGAAAAGCGACGCCCTCCCGCAAAGAAGAAACGTCGCAAATAAGAACCCCGAAGGAGGTTAACCCCTCCTTCACCCTTATCTTATCATATCCATTTAATTATGAAAAATATAAGTTATGGTATTGCTTTTGCATTTGCATTGTATGTTTTGATTGAAATGGTTAACTGGAACGATCCAAAATTCTTCGATTACTCCATGATTGTTATTTATTCGATTTGTTTAATTTTAGTAATGTTTAACTCAATTTTATATCTTAAGAAAATGAGGGATAAAAAATGACTGAAAAAAAGACATCTGAAGCTCAAAAAAGAGCAACTCAAGCTTATAGGGAAAGAAACAGGGAAAAAGCGCGAAAGCAAAGTGCGAAGAGTTCAGCTAGAACCTTTATTAATAAATACGGTGATATAGAGGAATTGAAAGAGTTGAAAATATTAATTGAAAAAAGAATTGAAGGACTATCCGAATAAACGAAAAAACCGCCCTCTACATGATATGCCCCGTAAAAGTTAGACACCAATCTAACTTTTACGGGGTGTTTTTTAGGCTCTAAAATATTTGTTGGGGTACAGATAAAATTCAGAAAAAATAAACACGCAATCTCCTAATTTTGTTAGACTT
>NZ_JBIQFG010000039.1:0-30710 GCF_045369345.1 Ureibacillus sp. 179-F W5.1 NHS
TGTTCTTGATCTGTAAATAACTTTTTCGACATGTTCTTCCGCTCCATCAACCATTTATTTTATTTCATTATAAATAAAAGTACCCTATAAGAGAGACCTTTTTTCAAGTGTCTTTCTTATAGGGTACATTTTATAGGAGAGGCGCCCTTTTTGTTATATAAATTGTTGTTTTATAATACTACCACTATTATAAACCCTCACTTCTGCGTGGGCCCCATTCACGAAAGTTAGCTGCGGAGGCATATGTCCACAGTCAATGTCATACGCAATTGGTATCGCCAACTCTTCCGCTAGTTCCATATAAACATCTAAAACATGGTAATCATAAATCGTATCATTTGCTTCACTTCTTCCAAACAAAATACCACTACAATTGTTAAACCATCCTGCCAATTTCATTTGCACTAATGATCTTCTTAAATCCGTTACATTCAATTGACAGTTTTCTAAATACCAAATGATCGGTTCATTTTGGATAATTTCTTTTTGAAAATGTTGAACATCTCCATATCCTGTTCCAATCAAATGACGTATCACATCGATACAACCTCCAAGTAACCTTCCCTTTATAAACATCGGGGAATTAGAAATCGTTTTCCACTTTGTCGGTTCCGTTAAATGGAAAATCCACTCCGTCGGATAATCATGCTGCCAACGTTCTTGATATTTTTCGGATGGATATTGAATGACCTCTTCTCCCTTTTTTGTAAAAAGCACCTTTTCCCACATGGCCGTCGTTGGGTCTGACATTGGACCGCGCAAATCGATTAAGTTTGTCCCATGGGCCGTTGCAATCCCCGTCTTTAATGTAATCGCAAGGAGCAATACACTTATATCAGAATACCCTAACAACCATTTCGGTTTTATTTGATCAAATTCTATATGCTCCAATATTTCAATTAACAATTCCCCTCCCCATGGGGGAAAAATAAGTTGAATAGAGTCAGCCTGTAACATCGTATTTAGTTCCATTGCTCGAATTTTAGCAGGAGCCGACTTCGCTTTATATTCTGTCCAGCAGGTTTGTCCAATCACAACTTCATATCCCTTTTGTTCCATACGATAAATAGCTTCTTCCAACAATGAATGTTGTTCCATATGTAAACCAGACGAAGGAGCAGTTACTCCCATTTTAACCGGTTCTGTCAGAGATGGATAAATAATCATAATGAAATCCCCATTTCCCCTATCAAAATTTTTCTTGTTTCTTCAACATATTAATTTTCTCCTTTATTTAGGAGTACTTTTTAACAATAAAAAAAGTAGTATTAGAATACCTAACACTACTTTTTAATGTTATTTTCAATTATTGTTCTTCGTCTTCTTCTCCAGGCAATTCATGTCCATTTCCATTCGTTCCATTACCATTCATATCTGCACCGTTTGTTGTACCATTCGTTGTGCCATTTGTATTTCCTTCATTGTTTGTTCCCATGCCATCTTCTGTTTCAAGAGCTTCATCAGCATTATCGTTACCATTACCATCTAATGGTTCATCACCAACTGTGTTGTCATTGTTACCTGTACCATTGTCATTTGCTTCGTCATTTACATCTTCGTTGATGATTTCCTCTTCTTCAACTGCATCATTTTCCTCGGCATTATCATTTCCACAACCAACTAGCACACCTGCTAATAATAATGAAAAAGGAATTAATAAGAATTTTTTCACAGAAATTTCCTCCTTATACTTGATGTATATAGGATGTGTAGTTTTTTGGAGTTTATTCATATTTTTTTACTTTTTATAAAATATTTTCTCCTTGTATCGACACCGTTTGCCTGACAATTGAAAATTGACGTCCATCCCAAAGTAAAAGGTTTTCAACAATTCCTAATCCATCGGCATGATATTGTCCAGCAATTAATTGCATTGTAAGTAAATAGTATTTACCTGTTCGCGCCAAATCAATTGGGTAAATCCCACTGATTGGATCTACCCAACCTTCTATAGGCTGTTTCAAAGTACCGTCTGCATTATAAATCTCTTCTAAATATTCTTTCCCTTTATATTGCAAATCTAAAATATATTTTTTCTTCGGATTTTCACTTACTACACTTACTTTATATTGATTTTCATATTGTACCGTATAGTTGTGTTGTTCATTAAATTGAATCGAGTCAAAAATTTTCGTCATTCTTCCTTGGATAGAAGTAAAGACATAACTATATAAAATACCACCACTACCACCGGAATCAATCGTTATTAATATATCCTTTACTCCGTTACCTGTTAAATCCCCTAACCATATAGTTGGGTTATAACCAGCATTTTCTGGAAGCGCTATATGCTGAAATTGGTTAGTATGGCCATTTCTTATTGTCAGCGTTATATTCCTTAAAAAAGGACTATCGGGCTCTTTCGTACCTGTCAGGTATACCCAATCAGGAAATCTGTCCCCGGTTACATCGCCGAATTCACTTGCTACTATTTGTTGATTAGAAGCAGTTGGCACATATTGTACCGCTCTTCTCCACTGAAAATTATTCATCCTCATTCTCCCTTACTTAGTTGGAATAAACAATAATCCAAAGAACATTCATTATTCTCTCTCTTATTTAATGTTCAACAGTAAGGAAAAGTACCATTCCAAATAATCCGGTTGCCATAATTTCAGTGAAGTATTCAATACGTTTAAAACGCTACTCTTTACTCGCCCTTGAAAAAAGAATGGCTAAAATAAGAGCAAACCCTAAATAGCCCATTAACGAATAGACTTTTCCTACCAATGTTGTAAAACCAACAAAACTTGCCATAAAGCCAATGGCACCTATTAATATGACAGACGGCTTATAAATAGGATCCTTTGGCGGAATGAAACGAATAATAAAGGAATAGAGAAGACCTACTGCTGTATTGTAAATCATCCCTAACAAAGCAAATGCCATTAAGAACCCTAATAACGGATGTATGTTTTTAGCAATTTCTAATATAGGCATTTCTGTACCGGACACGATATCCATTTTTGCAAACATAGCTACATTAATAAGTAAAATTAACATTCCAAGCATTAGCCCACCAATGATTCCCCCTGCTCCAGCCACTCTTCTTGTTGATGCTGTACGACCAATAACTGTTAGCATCGCGACGCTGGTAGCGATATTATAAGATACATAAAGCAAAGCACCCATCAGCCAGTTTGGGGCTGCTATTGGTTGATGTTGGGCTAATATATTTTGTTCAGCAAAGGATAAATCCATTGTAAGGATGGAATAGATTGCAATAATCAACATGATTGCCATTAAATATGGGGTTGCTACTGCTATGACACTAATAATACTTTTCACATTGAGCATTAACGTCAAAACGGTTAACGCTACCATGAGCAAACTTCCTATAAAGGGGTCAAACCCTAACATTTGCTTTACCGTTGAAGCAGCACCGGCGAACATAGCCACAACTAACGCAAATAAAAAGAACGTGATGAGAAAGTCCAAAATCGTACCGAAAGTCCGACCCGCTATATGATATACAACCTCTTTATGGGAAGTAGTTTGTAACTCATATCCTAATTGTGCTATACACATTCCTAAATAAGAAAATCCAATTGTGGCAACAATTGCTCCAACAATACCGTATATCCCAAACCCCGTGAAAAATTGCATGATTTCTTGTCCAGAAGCGAAACCCCCACCAACAACTAGTCCAACAAAAGCTCCACCTATTTGAAAACTTTTTTTCACCAATTCCCTCATTTCTAAAATTGGACAATTACCTAGGATATAGGTAATCTTATATTTCTATGAACAAGCTCTCAATATATGGATATGATTTCTTTTCTTATTCATACGTCTTTATACTCGTTTTATGTTATTCAAAATTCGACGAAAAAAATCCGAAAACAACTCATGAATTGTTTTCGGACGAAGATTACCGATATATTTTTGTCGCAATTGTATATTGATTAATTATATCTATATTTGGCTCATAACCTATTCCTACCTTTTGAGGTACTAGAATGCAACCATCTTCTACTACGACTTCCGGATTTATAATATCTTGCTCCCAATAATGGTTGGAGCCTGCTGTATCACCTGGCATTACAAAGTTAGAAAGGGATGTGAGTGCGATATTATGCGCACGACCAATACCGGATTCTAACATTCCTCCGCACCAAACTGGAATATTTTTTTCTTCACAATAATCGTGAATTTTTTTCGCTTCAGTAATACCTCCAACACGCCCAATTTTAATATTGATGACGCCACAACTGCCTAACTCGATAGCTTTTTTCGCATCTTCTAATGAATTGATACTTTCATCTAAACAAATAGGTGTTTTAATTTGTTTTTGAAGTTTCGCATGGTCAATAATGTCATCATATGCAAGGGGTTGTTCAATCATTGTTAAGTTAAATTCATCCAGTTGCTTTAGTAACTTTACATCTTTTAAGCTATAAGCTGAGTTGGCATCTGCCATCAATGGTACATCGGGGAAATGTTCCCGTAATGAGCGGATTATCTCGATATCCCTGCCAGGTTTAATTTTCACTTTAATTCGTTTATAACCATCTTTAATCGCACGATCTACTACTTCGATTTGTTTTTCAATCGTTTCTTGAATTCCTATACTAATTCCCACTTCAATTTTATCTTTTTTACCACCTAATGCCTGAGCCAATGACTGATTCGTCTGTTGTGTATAAATATCCCAAATTGCCCCTTCTATAGCTGATTTAGCCATATTATTTTTTCTAATTCCTTTAAGCAAATCCGTTATATTATCTGGATGGTGTATTTCTTTATTTAAAAGAAGAGGGATGATGAAATCCTCTAACATATGCCAATTTGTTTTCAAAGTTTCTTCTGTATACCAAGGTGCATCAAATGCTACTGATTCGCCCCATCCAATTGTTCCCTTTTCTTCTTTTACTTCTAACAATAAAAACTCTTTGTCATGAAACGTTCCAAAACTCGTTGAGAATGGATTTTTTAATCTCATTTTTAGATGACGTATAATAACTTCCTTAATTTTCAATGGAATCCTCTTCTCTTTCATTGTCTTTTATCTATAAACTCCCTAAAATGGTTATCTCTCAACTATCATACCACCGCTTTTTATGCTCTTTAAAGTTTCAACTATTTAAGAATCTCTTTAAGTATTATAAAAATAAAAACGTCCCATTCATGCAAAGTTGCAATCGAATGGGACGATTCATTCATTGATTAATAATCCATATTAATATTTATAAGATTGACCACCATCAATAGGTATAACAGCAGCATTAATGAAGTTAGCTTGATCAGATAGTAGGAACGCTACTAAGTAACCAACTTCTTCAGGTTTTCCAAAACGTTTCATTGGATTCGGTTGAACAAATTGTTTTCCTACTTCTTCCCAGTTTTCTGGATCGATTTGTTTCAATGACCCTTCTACCATAGGCGTCATAATCGCACCTGGAGCAATAGCTTTAATCGATACACCAAATTGACCGTATTCTATACCAGAGTTACGAGTTAACCCAACGACACCATGTTTACTAGCAGCATAACCCGATTGGTTACCTACTCCACGAATACCACCAACAGATGCAGTATTCACTACTGAACCATAACCTTGTTCTTTCATAACTTTTAAAACATATTTTAATCCGTAGAATACACCGTTTAAGTTAATGCTTACTACTTTTTCAAATTCATCACTACCGAAGTCTTCTGTTAAGTTTTGTTTTCCTTCTATACCTGCATTATTAAAGAAACCGTCAATTTTACCAAAGGTTTCAACCGTTTTATTTACATAGTTTTGCACTGCTTGTTCATCAGCCACATTCGCAGTAATAAGTAATATTTCTGCCTTTGGTGCTACTTCTAAAATTTTTGCTTTTGTATCTTCAAGACCTTTTTCATTTAAGTCAACTAAAGATAATTTTGCCCCTTCTTTAGCGACTTGAAGAGCCGCTGCTTGCCCTAATCCAGAACCTGCTCCAGTAATAAGTACAACTTTTTCTTCAAATCGATTCATATGAAAGACTCCCTTATGCTTTTTAAATTTAATATCTCGAATTCGAAATATTATAATTCTAATTTATACCTCATTTTTTTATCTGTCAAAACATAGGCTCTGTTTTTATACTTTCAATAACTAGTATAGAGCCTATTAAAAAATTTATACAAGTAGATATGTAACATTACATTTTTTATTAGAAGATATCTTCTACTACAATAAGCAAGCCCTGACCTTTTACTACTCGTAAAAAATCAGGGCATTTTATTTTAAGTTTTCCAATCTAAATTTAGAACTACCCATTATTAGGAAATTCTACTCCTATATGTAAAACTTATTATTTTTAAAGACTTTTAATTGAGATTGCTTTGCTAGTAGCAAATGTCCAATAACCGTACATACAATACTTAGCACTAAATTTATAGTTGAAGAAAGGATTACTTCATCAAATGCTAAAGGACTATCATTAAAGAACATGACATGAAATAAAGGGATAATTTGTCCCCCAGTTAAATATTCGGTGGAAACATATGATCCGATAATCACAATCGGAATAGTAACTTTTTTAAAACAAATGATAAACAAGAATGCTACTGAAATATAAAATATCGATTCAGATAAATATTGCAACAAAAGTACAAAGAAGTTAGCATCAGGAAATCTAAATGTCAAGGCAGCACAACAAATTAATATGAATAAGAAATAAATAAAGCAAAAGATACTAACCCTAAATAAACCATGCTCTAATGCAGTAACTGGATAGCTGTAAAACAAATCCCTTCCATCCTCTTCAAAATAATCAAAGTATAAAAAAATAACCCACCAGGCTGAAAAAGGAGCAATTAAAAACTCCATTTGCGTAAGAAGGAAGAAAGACAGTTCTTTTTCTCCCATCACATATTGGATAAAGAAAACGATAAAAAAGACTAAAGGGAAATAAAATGCATAACCCATTGCTTTTACTTCAAAAAATAAATCTATTTTCCTAAACATGAGTTAAGTTCCTTTTAGTTATATATAGATAGGTATCTTCGAGACAAGTATCGACAGTTCTAGCATTATTAATAGAAGCTTCAGAAAAGAAACGTACCAAATAACGGTTGTTAAGTTGTTTAATGGATATAATATCTTCTTCTTTTATAGGGATAGGTGAATCAAATGGAACATCCATTTCAAAAACAAGTCCCTTTGTCATTTCAGCAAGTTTATTCCTTGTACCCGTTTGTAATATCTTTCCTTCCTTCATAATAGCAATATGGTCACATGTTGACTCTAAGTCCTCAACAATATGGGTTGAAATAATGATAATTCTGTTTTCACCAATTTTCCGAAGGAGTCTGCAGAAACGAACTCTTTCCTCAATATCAAGTCCGGCTGTTGGTTCATCTACTATAATAATCTGGGGATTACCTAATAAGGCTTGTGCAATCCCAAGCCTCCGAAGCATACCACCTGAAAGGTTCTTTACCTTTTTCGTTTTTTGTTCAGATAAATTAACTGATTGAAGGATAGAATTTATTGCCTCACTTCTAACTTTTTTTCCCCTAATACCTTTCAAAATGGCAAAATGGTTCATTACTTCCTCCACTTTAAGAGATCTGTAAATTGAAAAATGTTGAGGAAGATAACCTAACCGTTCACGAACTTCAGATGGTTCGTTCCAAGAAAGGTCATCTTCATCAATTCTTATGATGCCACTATCAGGTATGTCTAGAGTTGCCAACAACTTCATTAAAGTTGTCTTCCCAGCCCCATTAGGACCTAAAAGTCCGAAGGTTCCACGAATTTCAAGAGAAACATGATCTAGAGCACGCTTGGATCCAAAACTTTTAGTAATATCCTTTACAATAATTGATTTCAATTTTCTATACTCCCTTGTATTTTTCTAATAATTTATAAACATTTTCCCAAGAAGAATTATTATTTTTCATTAAATTATACCAATCTTTAACAAATAGTTGTTTCTCCTCTATAGCATCATTTTCCATCAACCAGTCTGATAAAGCATATAAAACTTCTTTTTTCTGTCCTTGTGATGAAACATTTTTATACCAATCTAAAAAATTCCCTTCATCTTTTATATTGTGAATCTGATTATATAAATAACAATACATTAAGTCGAATGCGCGAAATACATCCCTATCTTCTACTTCAATATCTTCATATTTCCATGAAATAGCTGGAAATAGCCAATAAGTAAAATAGGCAGGGGAATCAATATACCAAGATGAATTGGAATAACTAAAAATTAGTGTTTCAGGTGTATACCAGACCATTTCCTCCATTGAATTGTCTGAAGTAGATAGTGTAGGAGCCTTCCAAACCTGCTTTGGATAAGTTAGGTTTTCGATTCCTAAATTATTTGATACATAATTCAAAAGCATTATTGTAGAATCTTTCATTTCGTTATAATGGTTACCTTTAATATCACTTGGATATACAAGTTGCACGTCTTCAACACTACGCTCTTGAAGTTCACCAGAAAGGAGAGAAAGTCCTGTCGAGGAAGTTCCCTTGAACTGTCCTGGCTTTACTTCAGGTATATTTGTATAAAGGGGCTCTCTTCCTTCATAATTTAAGACAAATTCAGTCGGATATTTTAACTGGTGGTTGTTTCTTACAAGAGTTCCGTATGAATCTACTTCAAAAGAAGGAGAGGCATCTACAGATGGCAACCAATTAAAGTAATAAGGAAGATAGATTGCCCGATTATTAGCGTAAAACAAAGACGAACTAGTTCCTTCATAAGTAATAGTAAGTTTAATTGATTCATCTTGGCCCCACTTTTCTGTTAAGGGTATTGTTACTAAATCCTTATCTCTTTTAATCTGAACTATTTTTCCGTTAACTAACAATTCTTTAACCTTAAAATCATGATACAGAGATAGCGTCAATTCATTCAGCTCGCCTTGATTGTTTATAAGTTCCATATTCACAGTTGTTTTAAGCAAACGGTTAATCTCTAAATTAATTTCGTAGGACAAGGCGTGTATATCTAGCGATTTGGCCTCTGGCTGTTCCTTCTGATAATACAAAAATTCTACTAGCTCTCTTGAAATCTCTTCGTCCTGTGCCGTTATATATAGTTGTCTATCAAGCGAAAGCCCATAGCAAATGACTAAAAGTAGAATAAAAGAAAATGCAATCAATTTAGAAAAGGTTTTTCTTTTAATGATTGAATAAGTTTTATAAAGTGCAATTAGTAGAAAGACTATCAAAGTAACAATCCAAACAAAATGTTTTAACCAATAAAACCAATCAATCGAAAGTCCATATAATCCATTGTATACACCACTTGGATTTGGTTCTCCTAAATTAAGCCAACGTGCCAATGTTGTAAGGTGAATTCCTAAAAAGGATGTATTAATTGGACCTATAAGTCCCCATGCAATTAGTGCTAACGGGAATGCCAATCTTCCCTTTATCCAAATGGCAATTAATATCCCAATAAAATAGGAAATGAAAAAAGTAATACAAAAATAGAGGAGCATATAAAAAATGGCACTAATAAAGATATGATTAAATGCGAACCCTTGAACTAGATAATAAATTAAATAGAAAACGTAGAATATTATTGTAAAGAATAAAGACAATAATAGTCCAAATAACAGTTTTCCAATTAGGTTGAAGAGCATTCCTCTTTCAATCGTTGAATATAGGTCCTCTAAATGATGCCGATGATCTAGTTGTACTAATATTATCCCAAATAAAATAAAAGCTAATATCCCAGCCTGGACTAAAAAGCTAGTTGACGTTAAAACATCACCAGGTGAAGAAATATCAGACAAGGCTAAATATTCGTAAGCTAAAAATCCAACTAACAGTAACCAAAAAATGGGCTGCCTGCTAAATTGTAAAAAAATTATGTAAATAAAGTTTAATAATTTCCCCAAGATAATACCTCCTACATTTCCTAAAATTATTTTATATTACAAATTTACAAATTACTACAAGATATTGTAAAATTATGTTATATTTTATTTGTAATAATTACCAATAAAGTTTTTTTTTAAGATTTTATAGGGTAAATAGGAGGAGATTGTATGGAAAAGAGAAAAAATTTAAAAAGAAAAAAAGTAGCTGGTAGTATTCTCACTTTTGGTACATTAATGTTTTTTTCGTTTAATGCCTATGCAGCATCATCAACCGCAGTAGTGTCTAGCAGCGATTCAGATCATTCTGGAAGTCAGGTTTGGTGTGGAGATAACATAATGGACTTATTTTGGGCTGAAAATGATAGTTATATTAACTATTATGCTTATATAATGCAAGAGGTTACAGGTATAAACAAATCTGTACATACACGGACAATCGGTGACTATCAACAAGTAGAATCGCAAGATATTTATATAAATGAAGATGATCACTATTATGCTAGAGCCAAATGGACAGGTGAAGCAGGGCTTAAGTATTTACAAGGAAGAGCAGGAATAATAAGTGAATAATATGGTTCCATATATTGTTTCTTAATTTCTAAAACAAATTTACATGTCTGTCTAATGCCAAGTCACCTTTAAAATATAGTGAACTTGGCATTATTTATTATGTTATGATTAAAGGATATTAAAAAACAATCTTTAAACTCCATATAATTAAAGTTGAATCAGTATTTTGATTTCCTACATCAGATACTTCCAACATTTAAAAATCATAATCATTTGCTAATTATTAGTAAGTGTCCATACTACCCTTAGTTATCTTGGTCATAATTGCTATTTTATTTCCCTAAAAACTAAATGCCTAATGATAGTCAAAAAATTATTGTAGTCCTATTGAGGAATTATAAAGCTTGGCTTAATCACCCTGTAAAATTACTTCCTTGTCTTCCTTTTAGTAAAATCTAAAATATGGCTAAAGAGATTGTATTACTCATTTGGTTATTGATTTCGGTCACAAAATTTTAGTCTTATTTTTTCCATAACTAAAATAAGTTGTTCAAGTAATCATCATCTGTTATAAGTAAAAATGCTTAATATGTATAGTGATCGGAGACAACTATCTCATATCTCCAAAATGTCAAATTAAAATGCATCAAAGAAATGTCAACAGGCAGCTACTCTTTTAATAAAAGAATAACTGCCTTTTTAAACTAAAAATCTATTCTTTTATTTTCAGGTCACTTACCTAACTACTTATTCTATCCTTCCTAGACACTCTCCCAATTTTCTATAAAATAGACTTTCTCCTCCCAATCTCATATTTATTTTGAAGCATATTTTCCCTCTAATGGCTATATGTCCATTAACAAAATCTATTAAGCGAATATTATGTTAAAGAAAAGGAGGTGAAGAAATAAGTTGTAATTTTAATTAGCTTCCATCATTTTCAGTTCATTGATTTTCTAAACAAACCCAATTTCAAAACTAGACTTAAGTTAATAAATGTAATGGAATCTCTTTAAAAAATATTAGAAAATAAAACTGAAAAAGTAAAAAGCTAAAATAAACCTTTTACACGTTAAGCTACATTAGGTAGATTCATTTTTAATAGCAAAAAACGTTTTGCATCATCTTTCCCCTCAAAAAAAGGAATCGTTATTAAAATCAAACTAAGAAATGTGTTTATTCACATTTCCATCAAGGGTATTTTAATAGAAAATGTCTTTGCTATAATCCTCGCAAATGCAATTCAAAGGGAACTTGGTCGAGAGCAAGGAAACAAAAGTTGTCTAGGTGGGAAGATAACGATTTGCTAAATTCCTTGTAATGAATTTGCAAATGCTAGCATTTAAGCAAGGTCATTTACTAAGTAAAAAATGGAATCCGAATTCCATACGAACTAAAAACTATTCCGATGAGGACAGGACATTCTTAGAATATTTGTCTTACGCTCTTTGGATACTTCAATTTCTATTAAATTGATCCATCATCCCATTTTAATAGCAACTAAGAAGAGTGAGAAAGACGATGTTTTTAAGAATAGACGCTTTCCAAAAGTCACCATAGTACTAGGGTAAGACATTTCTTTTAACTTTAACGCCTATGAAGAGTAGGCACTGCTCTATTTAATATTTCGCTTAATGTTTCTTCCACTAATCCATTATTACACCGATCATTTAATGCCTATTAGAACGGAACTAGTAGGCATTCTTTTTATTTTCATCATATTTTGAACATAGAACTGAAATAGTTGACTTCCTTACATAGATAAGGTTTATTTTTTGTATGTACAAATTTCCGGTTTTAGTTTAAAGGAGTTTCTTTATGAATCCAGGAGTATCAAAGATGACTTTAGTCATATTATTAAGCAATTTATTCATTTCTTTCATTGGTATAGGACTAGTAATCCCTGTTATGCCAACGATTATGAATGAGATGGCACTGAGTGGTTCTATTATGGGTTATATGGTCGCAGCTTTTGCCCTAGCTCAACTGATTGTCTCCCCAATTACTGGTAAATGGGCAGATCAATTTGGACGAAAAAAGATACTTATTGTCGGTCTCCTCATATTCAGTATTTCAGAATTACTTTTCGGATTAGGGAAGACGGTTGAAATGTTATTTCTTTCCCGAATATTAGGCGGTATTAGTGGTGCCTTTATTATGCCTGCAGTTACAGCTTTTATTGCTGATATTACAACGGAAAGTGCTCGTCCAAAAGCACTTGGGTATATGTCTGCTGCGATTAATACCGGTTTTATTATCGGACCCGGTATTGGTGGCTTATTAACAGAGTTCGGTACACGTACACCTTTTTTCACCGCTGCACTTTTAGCTTGTATTGCCGCCGTCATCTCTTTTCTCTTTTTAAAGGAACCAAAAGCGAGCGAGTCCATCAAAACTAGTGAAAAGATACCGACTGGCGTAAAACGGATTTTTGTTCCAATGTACTTTTTTGCTTTTATATTATTGTTTTTTAGCTCTTTTAGTTTAGCATCCTTCGAATCTTTGTTTAGCTTATTTGTCGACCATAAATTTAACTTTACACCTAAAGATATCGCATTACTCGTAACGGGTGGCGGACTTGTCGGTGCCCTTGCCCAAGTAATCTTATTCGATCCACTTACGAAAAAGTTAGGTGAAATAGGATTAGTAACATACAGTTTAATTGTCTCAGCACTATTGGTTTTTAGTATGACTGTTGTAAATACTTATTGGTCCGTAATGCTCACATCATGTATTGTTTTTATCGGTTTTGATTTAATTCGCCCTGCTATTACGTCCTACTTATCCAAACACGCTGGCAATGAACAAGGATTTGTTGGTGGAATGAATTCGATGTTTACTAGTCTCGGAAATATTATGGGACCGATGATTGGTGGAATGTTGTTCGATATTAATTTTAACTATCCCTATTACTTTGCTACGATCGTTTTAGTAATCGGCATTATCTTTTCCCTTTTCTGGAAAAGTCCATTATCTTCTAAATGAAAAATGACTCCATTTCGGTTTTTTCCGAATAGGAGTCATCTTTTTTATTGTTTTTTTCTTGTAAACAAATTTTTTGTTTTTTCAGTAAGCCCCATTACTGCCGGCATAAAGACCGGTAGCATGATAAAGCTTAGTAACACAAGACCAACTAACACTAAAATGGCTACTTGCATTAATGTCACAATACCAGAAGGAATTAACGCTGCAAAAGTCCCACCTAAAATAAGTGCGGCAGATAAAACTACTCCACCTATATGTTTTGCCGCATCAATAATTGCTACACTACCCTTATCTTCTAACTCATGATATCTCATCATAAGAAAAATACTATAGTCAACACCTAGGGTTACGATCATGATAAAACTAAAGAATGGTACATTCCAACTTAATATACTTTGACCTAGAATCGTTTCGCTCAATAATTCAGAAAGGCCAAGGGAAGTATAGTAAGCTAATATAAGTGACGCAATAATAATCAAAGGTTGCCAAATTGAGCGGGTAATCACGAATAAGACAATGGCAATACCAATCATCATAATTGCGATTGTACGAGTAAAGTCGCCACTTGAGACTTGTTGTAAATCTACATTCGCTGCTGATTTACCACCAAGGGCAATTTCTGCATCACTAAAGCTTAAGCTTTTCGATGTCGCTTTAATTTGTTCATCAATATCTTCAATTACTTTCATTGCTTCTTTTGAATATGGATTAACATCTAAAATAATCATCATTTTCGTTGTTTTTTGATCATCTGACATATACATATTCAAACTTTCTTTGAACTCTTCTCCATCTAACACTTCCTGTGGAATGTAAAATACGCTATTTGAATCTGAGCTACTAACTTCTCTTAAATATTCCCGGGCATCTAATAAGCCATCTCCAATTTCAGATAATCCGTCAGTACTTTGAGCTAATCCATCTTGCAATAATTTCATTTTGTCTTGAAGTTCAGTTAAACCATCTTGTAATTGTTTTTGACCTTCATTAACAGTTGATAATCCAGTTTGTAATTCACTTGTTTGAGAATTAATTGTATTAACTCCATCTACACCTGATTCAAGACCTGTAGCTAAAGTATTGGCACCAGATTGTAATTGTCCTACTCCAGACTCCACCTGTTCCAAGCCACCTGTAATTTGAGCAAACGAAGCATTTGCCTCTTTAAAAGATTCTACCGCTAAATTATATTGAGGTGTTAGCTCTTGTAGCTTAACTTCCAATTGAGATAGTTGATCTTTTGCAGCTTTTGCTGTTCCTATAACGGTTTGTACATTGACATCTGAAGCCAATTCCGGCTTTGAAGCAACTAATGCATTCATGGATTGTTCAATTGCCGCATAGCCTTGTTTTGCACTTGTTATTGCACTATTCATCGAAGTAAACAACTCATTGAATTGACTAAATCCTTGCGCAAGCTCTCCATAACCCGTTTGTAACTGGGAAGCACCTGTTCTTAGTTCACTAACACTTTGCTTCAACGTATTTAAACCATTTGCTAAATCCGTTGCGCCTTTAGCACCCTTTTCATATCCACCAGCTACTTGGTTTAAAGCATCAGAAAGTTGACCTACCCCTTGTTCCATTTGAGCCGTTCCGTCAATTAACTGCTGTACACTATCAAAGCTATTCTCATCGACTTTGCCAAGTTCAGATTCTGCATCTGAAAGGCCGTCACGAATTGTACCTAGCCCTTCCTGTGCAGTTCCTAAGCCTTCATTTAATGTATTTGTTTGTTCTTTAATATATAAATCTTCTATCTTTTCTCCTGCTGGGCGAGTAACTGAATAAACTTGTGAAACACCATCTACTTTTGAAATCACTTCCGCCAACTGATCTATATCTTGCAATCCTGTTTGGGTTGCAAGCGAATCTTTCGATTGTATCACTAAATTAGTCGGTGATGAAAATCCAGAAGGAAAATGATCTTCGATTACAGAAATTGCTTGTTTCGATTCATACTCATCACTAATTTCTACTAAATCATCATAATTTAGTTCCCCTGTATATTTAATAATAAATGGTAAACATAAAACTGCGATCATCACTAATGCTGCAATCGGTCTGAAATAGGAATGCTTCGATAAAAACTGCCATAACTTGTTTTCACTATGACCATTAACGTTTTTTGCTGGCCAAAACATTTTAATGCCAAATAGCGCCATAAAGAATGGATTTAATGTGATTAAAACGAACAATAAAACAGCTACTCCAATGGCTACCGCTGATGTCGCTTGATACAATTTAAATTCCGCTAAATATAGAGCCATAAAACCGATGAATACCGCAATACCACTATAAACGACAGTTCTACCGGCTGTTTTATAAGTTTCCGTAATAGCTTTTAAAACCGGGAGACCTTTCCCCAGTTCTTCTTTAAAACGTGTATATAAAAGAATGTTGTAATCCGTTCCAATTCCAAACAAAATGACAATTAAAAATACTTGGGTAAAGTTTGAAAATGGAAAGTTGAATTTATCAACTAATTGCGCAACAATACCTAACGATACAATATAGGAAACTCCTACTGTTATAAGAGAAATTAACGGTACAACTGGTGATCGGAAAACTAATATTAATACAGCTAAAATGAACACAATCGCGATAACTTCGGTTTTCTTAATTCCTGCTTGTGATGATTTGGCGAAGTCATCCAGTACGATGTCTGTACCTGTATAATAGGAATCTACTGATTGTACTTCCGTTTTATCACGTAAAGCTTGTGCTACCTCTTCCACTGTTCCCTGATTATGATTAACATAAATTTGGGTTAAAATCGTCGTACCATCTTCAGAAACGAGTTGTTTTTTAGTTTCTTCACTATCGGAATGGGTCAACATATCGGTAATACCTAGTTCATCACGATCGGCCTTTAACGACTGTAT
Source organism: Ureibacillus sp. 179-F W5.1 NHS (assembly GCF_045369345.1). Lineage (NCBI taxonomy): Bacteria > Bacillati > Bacillota > Bacilli > Caryophanales > Caryophanaceae > Ureibacillus > Ureibacillus sp. 179-F W5.1 NHS. The sequence goes on from NZ_JBIQFG010000039.1 coordinate 16,200, forward strand.
AACTTCTTCAATTTCGTTAAGCTGGGTATCATTTAAAGCTTTATCACTTCCACTAGTAAAAACAGCGATAAACTGATATGTTTCCGTTCCTCCATCCTCCATTTCGGTTAATAGTTCTGATGCTATTTTACTTTGCGTATAAGCTGGAATATCAGTTTGACCTTTTTCCCGTACTAGTAAATCCAAATTCGGCATCGTTACAATCATTATAGTGGAAATAATTACCCAAATAACGAACGATACAGTACGTACATTCAGCCATTTTTTCAAAATAGATCACCTTTCTTTTATCATTCATTTCTTATTCTCTTTATTCAAAAACCTATCTATTACCCTACCATGGCAATATGGATTACAATATAGACAATTAGGGGCAAACTGTTTAAAAAAATGAAAATGAGGTTGGATAATGAGACATAGTGATGAAACGAAAAGAATACTTGCTAATTCATTAAAAGAAATGATGAAATCAAAAGCCATTGAGAAAATTTCCATCCGTGAAATTACGGATAATGCCAATGTCAATCGACAAACATTCTATTATCATTTTGAGGATATTTATGACTTATTGAAGTGGACTTTTCAACAAGAGGCTGTTCAATTGTTAGCAGTTCATAATAGCGCCAAAATTTGGCAAGAAGGTTTACTTCAACTTTTCCACTATCTAGATGATAACCGTACCATTTGCTTAAATGCGCTCCAGTCATTAGGAAGAGGAGATTTAAAACGTTTCTTTTATGCTGACATTCACAACATTTTAGAGCGTGTCGTAAAAGAGCATTGTAATAATTTACAAGCATCTGAACAATATTTATCATTCATTATCCATTTCTATACCATCTCATTAGGTGGTCTTGTGGAAAGCTGGTTAGCAGGAGAAATGGAACAAACCCCTGAAGAAATTATTGAAATGATTGATACATTTATTCAAGATCAACTACGAGGAGCACAAGAACGTATCAAAGGACAAGCTAGTATTTCTTAAGCGACACATTTCCCCCACCTAACCTATATTGAATGACTTCATAGGAAATGTTATATTAATCGCAAGATACTGAAAATTCCAATCTACTAATTTCAAATGAAAAGGAATAGTAGAGCCGAATTTGTATTGATTCTTATAAGGAATATCAATGGTATTTTTACAATTCGATTCAAGGGGGAATAGAAATGACTTCAAAATCAACGAGCGTTATTGAATTAACAGAGAATCTGGGTGCTCACAATTACCACCCACTTCCAATTGTTATTTCAGAAGCTGAAGGGGTTTGGGTGAAAGACCCTGAAGGACATCAATATATGGATATGCTTTCCGCTTATTCAGCATTAAATCAAGGTCACCGTCACCCTAAAATTATAAAAGCATTAATTGATCAAGCAAACCGCGTAACGTTAACATCTCGAGCATTCCACAACGATCAACTTGGTCCTTGGTATGAGAAATTAACGAAAATGACTGGTAAAAACATGGTTTTACCTATGAATACCGGTGCAGAAGCGGTTGAATCTGCCATTAAAGTCGCTCGTCGTTGGGCATATGATATAAAAGGCGTAGAAGCAAATAAAGCAGAAATTATCGGCTGTAATGGGAATTTCCACGGACGTACAATGGGGGCTGTTTCCTTATCTTCTGACAAAGAATATCAACGTGGTTTCGGTCCAATGTTAGAAGGATTTAAACTTATTCCTTATGGTGATGCGGATGCCCTTAAAGCTGCGATTACTCCAAACACAGCAGCTTTCATCGTTGAACCTATTCAAGGAGAAGCTGGTATTGTAATGCCTCCAAAAGGCTTCTTAAAAGCAGCTGAACAAATATGTAAAGAAAAAAATGTTTTATTCGTTACGGATGAAATTCAAACAGGTCTTGCCCGTACTGGGAAAATGTTTGCGCATCAATGGGAAGAAGTAACTCCAGATATTATCATTCTAGGTAAAGCCCTCGGTGGCGGTGTTATGCCTATATCTGCTGTGGTAGCAAATAGTGATATACTTGGTGTTTTAAATCCAGGTTCCCACGGTTCAACATTCGGAGGTAACCCACTTGCTTGCGCCGTGTCTCTCGCTTCTTTAGAAGTACTTGAAGAAGAAAAATTAACGGAACGGTCATTAGAATTAGGTAACTACTTCCAAGAACAATTACGTTCCATCAACCATCCAACAATTAAAGAAGTTCGTGGTAGTGGTTTATTTATCGGTGTGGAACTAACAGAACCTGCCCGTAAATATTGTGAGCAATTAATGGGGTTAGGACTATTATGTAAGGAAACCCATGACTATGTCATTCGATTTGCCCCACCTTTAGTCATTACAAAAGAAGAAATTGATTGGGCACTTGAAAAAATTAGAGCTGTATTTGCTTAAAATAAATAGAATGTAAAGAAGGTATTCGGATTATTTCCGAATACCCTCTTTTTTACGTTAAGATACATAGTATATAAATTTTTAGGAGAGAGTAAAATGCAAACGATTTATGTTACTGGATATCGCCCCCACGAACTTGGAATTTTTAACGATCGTCATCCTGGAATACCGATTATTAAAAAGGCAATTGAAAATGAACTAAGAATATTACTAGAGGATGGTCTTGAATGGGTGGTCATTAGCGGCCAACAAGGTGTAGAAACATGGACAGCTGAAGTCATAATCGAACTAAAAAAGGAATATGATAATATAAAATACTCGATTATTACCCCATTTTTAGAACAAGAGAAAAATTGGAACGAACAAAAGCAACTGAAATATCAATATATTGTTAGCCACGCTGATTTTGTGACAAGCGTAACGAAACGTCCCTATGAAGCACCTTGGCAATTCATTGAAAAGGACAAGTTTATTATTCAAAATACAGACAGCTTACTATTAATTTACGATGAAGAAAATGAAGGCTCTCCTAAATACGTAAAAAACCTAGCACAAAAGTACGCCGATTTGCATAACTATAACATAATAGAAATAAATGCTTATGATCTTCAAGTAATTGCTGAGGAAATGCAGAGGGAAGATTGGTAATAAATAATTTACTTAATTTTCAGACATTTGTAAGCATTTTTTGCTATAATAAAAATGATTATTTGTAAAGGAGCTGTTGCTATGGAAAAAATCAGACTGGTAAATGAACCAAAACCAATCAATGTACCCCACCATACTTATAAAAGAGAATGTTGTTACACGCGGGGTGTTCATATTCCCCATGAAGACTTTGTAGAAATATTGGATCATATGTCCCACGACATAAAACTTTATTTTGATTTCCATAATCCTGGAAAACAAATTGCCCCTGGTACGTATTTAAATGGCTACTCTGGCCTTGCAAGAAGCATTATAAATTACTACCAAAATATTAAAAAATTAAGTGTAGATGGTTTAAATAACGGCAAAGATTTTTATGTGAAAATTATTTAATACTTTTTGAGGTGACAAAAAAGTGAATATCAATTAAAAACACCGCCTGTTGTGAGCTAAGAAGCTTCGCTGACAAGCGGTGTTTAAATTTATCTTTATTTCTTTTGAATTGAAATGGACCAAGCAGCTTCATCAATTTGTTCAAAATTTGTTACTGTGTGACCTGCTTCAGCAGCCCAGCGTGGAATCGATTCCGTACCTTGTGTACAATCGAACTCTACCACTAATTCGTCCCCAGAGTTAATTTCTTCAATCGCTTGTTGTGCTTCGATTAAAGGGAATGGGCAAACCATACCTTTTACTTCTAATTTCTTTTGCATGTAAAAGTCCTCCTTAATATAAGATTATGCAGGTGTAACTTGTTCTTTTAATTTTGCAGCCATCGCTTTTTGGCGTGGACGGACAAAGACGAAATATGATGCAGTCCATGTACCTAAAATCATAAAGACAAGTCCAATCCAACCTTGCCATGTCATCATAGCAGTCATTACTAAACCGTTCCCAATGGAGCATCCACCAGCAAGACTTGCACCGACACCCATCAAATTACCACCGATAAAACTATTAATACCTGTTTTTACATCAGGCATTCTGAAACGGAACTCTTTACTTGCTTTAGCAGCAATAAATGAACCCGCGAAGATTCCTAACACTAAAAATACGCCCCAGTTAAGGAAACCTTCATCTCCTGTTGTTAAGTATTGTAAAATGTTAGCAGAAGGTGTAGTAATCCCTAATCCAAATACGCGTCCTGTTGCTGCACTTAATGGCCATGCGATGAATGCAATAATACCGATTAAAGTAGCAGTAACGAAGGGATTCCAACGTTTTTCAAATAATATATGTGCTAATCCAGTACGTTTTGGTTTCAATGATGGAATAGCTACTTTTGGTTTCGTTAATTGTTTATATAAAATAAACGCTACGATTAAAACAAATGGAACAATAATAAACCAATGATTAATGCCAAATGTTTCAGCAATTGAGTTTTTAGGTAATACAGTACTTTGTTGCATTTGTTGATTAAACGGACCAAATACACCTGTACGCATCATTGTACTCATTAACATATATCCAGCTAATGCGATCCAACTTCCTATTAATCCTTCGCCTGCACGATACCAAGTTCCAGTTGCACATCCGCCGGCTAAAATAATACCAATCCCAAAAATAAAGGACCCAATAATGACTGATAAAATTGGTAAAGAACCTGCTGAATATTCAAATACACCTAAATCGATTAATAAAAATACGCCTACGCTTTGTACTGCGATTGCAACTAATAACGCATAAAACATACGATTATCTTTTGCTATATACATATCACGGAATCCACCTGTTAAGCAAAAGCGGCCCCTTTGCATTACAAAACCTAACAATGCTCCACAAAGTAATCCGGTAATAATTAAGTATGTCATTTTTCTCACCTCTCACATTTAATTCTTAGTAAATCAATATGATTATAATACATTCCCTATTCATATGTTACAAGATTTATTTTTTTCCAGTCCACGAAAATAGGTCTATTTTAATATTTTTATGGTTATTACTTACAAACAAATAATTTGATAATTCCGAATGAAAAATATTGACATTCCCGTTGATAATGATTATCATTATCGTAGTAATACTACTTTTCGAGATGAACCCCTCAGAATTCTCGAATATTTCTTTTGAGTAATGGCAAATCTATTAAAGGTTTGCCATTTTGTGTTCTGTATACTATCTGATGTACACTGTACATATAATGAATAAAGGAGTTGATAGAATGGATTATCGTATTGAAAAAGACACTCTTGGAGAAGTACGAGTACCAGCGGATAAAATTTGGGGTGCTCAAACTCAACGAAGTAAAGAAAATTTCCAAATCGGGCAAGAAACAATGCCGATTGAAATTATCCGTGCCTTCGCAACATTAAAAAAAGCTGCCGCTATTACAAATGAAAAATTAGGAAAATTATCAAAAGCTAAAACCGAAGCAATTGTTACTGCTGCTGATGAAATCCTTTCAGGTAAATGGGACGATCAATTCCCCCTTGTCGTATGGCAAACTGGTAGTGGTACACAATCCAATATGAATGTAAATGAAGTAATCGCTTACCGTGCAAATCAATTGTTGGAAGCACAAGGCGTTACGGAACGGGTTCATCCAAATGATGATGTGAATAAATCCCAAAGTTCAAACGATACATTCCCAACCGCCTTACATATCGCTGCAGTGGAAATGGTTGAAAACTATTTAATGCCTCGACTTCAATTATTAAAGGCCACTTTCAAAGAAAAGTCAGAGCAATTTAAAGATATTATAAAAATCGGTCGTACCCATTTACAAGATGCGACACCATTAACATTAGGTCAAGAAATTAGCGGATGGCACCACATGCTTGTGAAATCAGAAAAAATGATTATGGTTAACACACAATTTTTAAAAGACCTTGCAATTGGTGGTACTGCAGTAGGGACTGGAATCAATGCTCACCCTAAATTTGGTGATATGGTTGCCGAGGAAATTAGCCATTTAACTGGTATAACATTTGCTTCCTCTGAAAATAAATTCCATGCGTTAACATCCCATGATGAAATTGTTTCTGCCCATGGCGCATTAAAAGCACTAGCAGCAGACTTAATGAAAATCGCCAATGATGTTCGTTGGCTTGCTAGCGGACCTCGAAGTGGTATTGGTGAGATTACGATACCGGAAAATGAACCAGGAAGCTCTATTATGCCGGGTAAAGTGAATCCTACCCAAAGCGAAGCCATGACAATGGTTGTCACTCAAGTAATAGGTAACGATGCTACTATCGCCTTTGCTGCTTCCCAAGGGAACTTTGAGCTAAACGTATTTAAACCGGTTATTATTTATAATTTCTTGCAATCTGCTCGCCTTCTTGCTGATGCGATGAAATCATTCAATGATAACTGTGCAATTGGCATCGAACCAAATATAGAAGTTCTTGAGCGCAATTTAGAAAATTCATTGATGCTAGTCACTGCATTAAACCCATATATCGGTTATGAGAATGCGGCGAAAATTGCAAAGAAAGCCCATAAAGAAGGAACTACTTTAAAAGAAGCAGCTATTTCTTTAGGTCTTTTAACTGAAGAACAATTTGAAGAATATATCGATCCAAAGAAAATGATTTATCCTAACGCAGAATAAGTTTATATTTCTCATTAGTGTCCCAGGTAGTTTTGGGACACTTTTTAATTAATTGAAGAATATAACTTATCGATTTACTAAAGATAACTTTATAATGAAATAAAACTACTAAGTTAGGAGCTTTACAATGAATCAACCTATCTTATGTATAGGCGAATTGCTTATCGATTTTTTTAGTAACGAAGTGAATACAACATTAGTAAAAACTCAAACATTTACGAAAAAAGCCGGTGGAGCTCCAGCAAATGTCTGTGTAGCTATTGCAAAGTTAGGTGGAGAAGCTTTCTTTTGCGGTAAAGTTGGTGATGATCCCTTTGGAGAATTTTTATCGGACACCCTCGTTCGTGAAAACGTCCATACGGATCTATTAGTAAAAGACCCTTTCCACTCTACTACCCTTGCCTTTGTTTCGTTACAAAAGGATGGCCAACGAGACTTTGTTTTCAATCGGGGAGCCGATGCTTATTTAACTACAGAAGATGTGCCAAATAAATTCTTTAAAGAAATGAACATTGTTCACTTTGGTTCAGCTACTGCCCTCCTTCCAGGACAATTACAGGAAACTTATAAAAATATACTAGTAGATTCAAAGGAAAACAACAGCTATATTTCCTTTGATCCTAATTTTAGATCTGACTTATGGAGCGGACAAGAAAAGCAATTTATCCAATTAGCCAATGAATTCATTTCCAACTGTGATTTTTTAAAGGTTAGTGATGAGGAACTTTATCTATTAACAAATGAACAAGAAATAGCAAAAGCCGTTACCGTACTTCATCAGTTTGGCGCGAAAAGTATTGCTGTTACTTTAGGAAAAGAAGGTACATATTTTTCCTATAACGGTAAATCAACAACAATTCCAAGCATACCCGTTCAAGCTATTGATACGACTGGTGCTGGCGATGCATTTGTTGGGGCAGTATTATACCAATTAGGTAAAGTAAATAATCCTCATAACTTAACCTTTGACGAATGGCATACGATTATTTCTTTCGCCAATAAAGTCGGCGCGAAAGTTTGTGAAAAAGTAGGTGCCGTCGAAGCATTACCAACTTTGGATGAACTAGAAAAATTTTAAGCAAAAAAGAGGGTCGACCCAATATTTTAGGGTCGCCCTCTCCTACTAATCTACTTTTATTGTTTGCGTATGCATTGGATCCTCTTTTTTTATCCCAATCATGTTAAACACAATGTTCAAAATAATAGCTGTAATCGATCCGCAAACAATTCCGTTGGATGTTAAAACGGAAATACTAGATGGTAATACCGCAAAGATTTCAGGTACCATAATTACTCCCCCACCAAGACCGATGGAAATAGCAGCTACCATTGCATTCTCTGGTGAGCGCATAATTTCAGGAGCTAACATCGTAATCCCTTGCGTTACTACCATACCGAACATCGCCAGCATCGCACCACCTAAAACAGCTGTTGGAATAATTGTAGTCAGTGCAGCTACTTTTGGTAAGAATCCTAATAATACGAGTAAAATTCCTGTTACAAAAATAACTCTTCGTTCTTTTACCCCTGTCATTTTGATTAACCCGACATTTTGGGAAAACGTTGTATATGGAAATGCATTAAAAATTCCTCCAATAATGGAAGCTAAACCTTCAGAACGGTATCCGCGAGATAAATCCTTAGAATTAATTGGCGTTTTCGTAATATCGCTTAACGCAAAGTATACTCCCGATGACTCTACTAAAGAAACCATTGCAACAAGGGTCATCGTAATAATAGCACTTACATCAAAGGTTGGTGTTCCAAAATAGAACGGTTCGACCATATGTAACCAAGATGCCTCATTTACTGGAGAGAAATCAACTTTCCCTAAAAAGGCAGCAATAATTGTACCAACTACTAAACCTAATAGAATGGAAATAGAACGGATGAATCCAGTAGTGAAACGATAAATGAGTAAAATAATAATTAACGTAAGGATAGCCAAAGTAATGTTTGATGCAGAACCGAAATCAGCCGCTCCTTGCCCACCACCCATATTGTTCGTCGCCACCGGAATTAAGGAGATCCCGATAATTGTAACAACAGAACCTGTAACGATTGGCGGGAAAAACTTCACAAGCTTTCCGAATATCCCAGAAATTAATATAACGATAATTCCCGAAGCAATAATCGCTCCATAAATAGCTCCCACACCTTTGTCCGAACCAATGGCAATAATTGGACTTACTGCTGTAAAGGTACAACCTAACACGACTGGTAAGCCAATTCCGAAAAATTTACCGCGCATTACTTGTACAATCGTTGCGATACCGCACATTAAAATATCGATTGCAACTAAATATGTCATCTGTTCCGTACTAAATTTTAATGCCCCACCGATAATAATTGGTACTAAAATGGCACCGGCATACATAGCAAGTAAATGTTGAATCCCTAGCGTTACAACTTTTGCTTTGTTCATTTGAACAAAATCCTCCTTAGTTTCTAATAGTTTTATTAATCAAAAAACTCAACTTGTCCATTTGCTAACGATTTAATATTGGCTAATGATTCAACACGAATGCCTTGTTCGCGTAAAAGTTGTCCACCTTGTTGGAATCCTTTTTCAATAACAATCCCTACTCCGATTACATTGGCCTCTGCCTGTTGTGCAATATCTAATAATCCTTTTACCGCTTCACCGTTTGCTAAAAAATCATCGATAATTAGCACATTATCATCTGGTGATAAGAAGTCTCTAGAAACCGAAATTTCATTCGTTTCATTTTTTGTAAAGGAATGTACTTTAGAAGAATAAAGATTGTCTGCTAAAGTTAATGATTTTCTTTTACGGGCAAAAACAACAGGTGCCCCAATGAATAAACCTAACATAGTAGCTGGCGCAATACCTGAAGATTCAATCGTTAAAATTTTTGTAATGACATCATCTGAATAACGATTGGCAAATTCTTCACCAATTTCTTTCATCAATAAAGGATCAATTTGATGATTTAAAAAGGAGTCAACCTTTAAAACCGTCTCTGATAAAACTCGTCCTTCTTTAAGGATTTTATCTTTTAGTAATTGCATAAATGAAATTCCTTCCTTGTTTTGTTTTTGAGCAAATAAAAAACTCGAAAAACTTATCCCGCTATGAGTGGAACAAGTCTTTCGAGTAAAATGTCGAAAGTTAATAGAATACGAAATTCCCCCTATAAGGGTACCGTAATCTAAACATTGCCTCTCATAGTCGACTTATTTACGGTAAGTCGGTAGAAACTTGCGAGCCATATTCTCGCCATTATATGAGTGAAAATATTAATAGCTTAATAGAAAAGCTAATTGTAAAGATTGTTAAGAATGTCCCAATTATAAACACGGATAAAATGAAATGCAATAACCTGCAAAATAATAAAACGATTCTAATTATTCGGAAATTAGACAAATTAGAAGGTATTTTCTAAACAATGTTCGCCTTTTAACCTTTTATTTCCTTCTTTAGATATAAATTAATGTAATAGCTGAGTAAGTGTAGATTTAATCTGTCCAAAGGAGTTTCCTTCTTTTCCAAAATACCCCATACTTCGACACACTAGAACATCTACAATGCCTCCATTGTTCAGCTGTAGCTTTGCTATTACATCCTTTCGCTCTAGATTAGCAACTGTTTCATTTATATCCTGTTCTCTCAACTCGACTAGTTGATGTTGGAATTGTTCTAAAAACAACTTATAAGCAGAGGCACCTTGAAGTACTAAAATGTTTGGTTCAAATTCATTGAGCACTTGTTGAAATACTTCAAACCCTTGAATATAAAGTGGGTGTTTGCTTTTTTTCAATTGCTTCAAATTATCCGGGTCCGAAATAAAACAGTTTACGCTAGATAAAGTAACTGACGCATTCAAATGTTCCTCTACCCATTTCGCAAAGTTTATAGACCCTTTATATTCACGGGACATCTCGTCATGGAATACATCATGAAATAATTTGCTATCGACTAAAGAATCTGCATAGATTTCGATATCACCTGCATCTAAATGAAAATGAAGTTCTGGTTTTGCCCCTACTAAAAAAACCTTTGATTTGTATGGGTTTCCATCTCCTTGAAAAGGTAAAAACGCAATACTATCGGACTTTTTGTCCACTGCCCAACTTTGTATTTTTTTTAAAAATCCTTTCGACACTGACATATCTCAACATCCTTTACTTAGCGCTACTTTAGTTTATTATGTCCATTATAACAAGGAAAGTCTTTCCCTAAAGATGTAATTTTTAATTCCTTAAACAATAAAAAATCGGCAAATTATTTTGCCGATTTTTCTTATTTATCGAAATCGTAATCCTTTAATGAGACAACCTTCGTTTTATGTTTGATTTTATATCCTATCCATAATGCTAAAAATAAAGGTATCCCAATATAGGAAACTGCTACGCCATACCAATCAATGGATCCACCGATAAATGCAGTGTAATTTTGTCCAACTATAACGATTATACAAACGACAAGTGCAAATAAAGGTCCGAATGGGTATAACTTCGCTTTATATGGCAATAAACTTAAATCACGACCTTGTAATTGGTACGCCTTACGGAAACGATAATGACTAATCGCAATCCCAATCCAAGCAAGAAAACCGGAAAGACCTGAAGCATTTAATAACCACATGTATACGGCACCATCGCCAAAGAAAGAAGATAAAAAGGCTAAACAACCGACTGCTAACGTAGCTAACAACGCATAAACCGGAATACCACGCTTACTTAACTTTGCAAAAATTTTCGGCGCTTTTCCATCCACTGCAAGCTGCCATAGCATACGTGAAGATGCATAAAGACCTGAATTACCCGCAGATAGCATGGCAGTTAATATAATCGCATTCATCACTGAAGCAGCGAAGGCAATTCCTAATTTATCGAACACTAACGTAAATGGTGACACGGCCACATCTTCAGAAAGTAAGCGTGAATCTGTATAAGGAATTAATAATCCGATTGCAAGAATAGCTAAAATATAAAAAAGTAAAATACGCCAGAAAACTGAACGAACAGCTATCGGAATGTTTTTTCCAGGGTCATCTGTTTCCCCAGCAGTAATTCCTAAAAGTTCAGTTCCTTGGAATGAGAATCCTGCCGCTAAAAAGATACCGAAAATAGCAAGGAATCCACCATTAAAAGGCGCATCTCCAACAAAAAAGTTTTCAAATCCTAATGGATCATGTCCACCTAAAATGCCAAAAATCATTAAAAACGAAACAACGATAAAGACAATAACCGTTGCCACTTTGATCATGGCAAACCAATATTCACTTTCACCATAGGCTCTAACGGATAATAAGTTAAAAGTTAAAATGATAATTATAAAAAGTACCGTCCAAAGAGCGGAAGAACTATTTGGAAACCAAAATTTCATAATGAGGGTTACGGCGGAGATTTCCGCTGCAATTGTTATCGCCCAGTTATACCAATAATTCCAACCCATGGCAAATCCGAAGGCCGGATCTACAAATTCCGTTGCATATGTACTAAATGAACCAGATGTCGGCATGTACGCGGCCATCTCCCCTAGACTTGTCATAAGGAAATAAACCATTATACCAATAAGAGCATATGCAATTAGCGCTCCACCTGGACCAGCTTGAGCTATGGAAGCTCCACTTGCTAAAAACAAGCCAGTCCCGATAGTTCCCCCAAGGGAAATCATGGTTATATGACGACTTTTCAAAGCCCTTTTTAGTTCAGGCTGATTTTGTTTTGATTCTTTGTCACTCATGTTGAAAATCTCCTTTAATATACGCATACATACAGTATGTACAATAATTCGATTACAAACTTACATGTTTAAAAAATAACAGCCATCACTTAAGGATGGCATTTTTAACTTTCATCACACTACCATAAACCTGGTAGAAGTTGTATGATAAAAATTAGCTCGTTTCATAGTTTAACATAAAAATTTATATTTTCTAATTTGTAGAATTTTCACATACATATTGGAGGGTCCAAAAATGACTACAAATAAAATTTCCCATCGAGAAAAAAAACTACATACCAATACGATACTTTTTGTCGTCGCAATTATTTTTTTCGCAAGTACATTAAGAACACCTTTAACTGGGGTTGGCCCTATTATTTCATTTATTCGGGATAGTCTTGGGATATCCAATGTATTGGCCGGCTTTTTGACAACTATTCCCCTTTTAGCCTTTGCCTTTGTTTCACCTTTTGTTCCACGCATTTCCCGTAAATTCGGCATGGAATGGACTTTATTTTACTCCATCATATTACTAACCATTGGTATTATTTTACGTTCCGTTGGAAGTACATCCCTTTTAATTATCGGAACCGTTTTAATCGGTGTTGCAATCGCTTTTGGAAATGTATTATTTCCAAGTTTTTTTAAAATGAAATTTCCTTTTCACATCGGTTTATTAACGGGTATCTACACTGTTTCAATGAATATTTCGGCAGCTGTAGCCCTAGGCATTAGCAATCCAATTGCGGCAAATTCAAACGTCGGTTGGCAAGGTGCATTAGCTGGTCCCATCGTCTTAACATTGATCACTTTAATCACTTGGATTCCCCTTCTCCGTGGAGAAAAAGTTGATTTAAATAACATTTCTAAAAATGGTACAACAAAGAGTGAATCTACCAAACTTTGGAAATCTCCGTTGGCATGGGCTATTGCTGTTTCCATGGGTTTACAGTCCCTTATTTTTTACTGTTCTGCTGCTTGGTTACCAGAAATTTTAATCTCCCAAGGCTTTAGTGCAGACAAAGCCGGATGGATGACTTCTGTAATGCAAATGTCTCAAATTCCAATGACATTCCTTATTCCTATCATTGCTGAGAAATTACGCTCTCAACGGCCCATCGTTATCCTTTTCACTTCGTTTTATATTGTAGGCTTTTTCGGCGTATTTTTTGAATTTACTAATTTCACTATACTATGGATGATCTTAATTGGACTAGGTGGAGGCGCGTCCTTTGGTACCGTCGTCATGTTATTTACATTACGTACAAAAACCGCTTATGAGGCTGCCCAAATATCCGGATTTGCCCAATCAATTGGCTATTTACTTGCAGCTATAGGACCAGTATTATTCGGATTTTTACATGATATGGCCAATAGTTGGTATGTACCGAATGGTTTATTTATTATCGTTTCCATCGTTTTATGTATTTCTGCTTATATTAGTGCAAAAGATCGCTATTTATAGCACACTATACAAACATACGTACCCCTTTTATGTTACAATGATATAAATTGTTACATAAAAGGGGTTAACCATTTTGCGAAAGCGCAAAGAAAAAAAGAAAAAACAAATTAGAATATTTCCCATTATCATCCTTGCGATTATTGGATATTTAGGATGGTACTATACAAATACATTTAATGGAGCAATTTTTGCGATAATCCTTTTTCTTCTCTTAATTATTAGTTTTAAAGTTTGGCGGAAGACACGGGGTTATGCCAGATTAAGAAAAGCTGGTATTAAGGAAATCGATGAAATGACCGGTGAAGAATTTGAGGAATTTTTAGGTCACCTCTTCCAAAAGCGTGGATATAAAGTTTCCTATACAAAGGCTTCAAGTGATTACGGTGCAGATTTAATTCTTGAAGATCGAGATGATATTATCGCCGTCCAAGCTAAACGCTATTCCGGTTCTGTTGGTGTAAAGGCTGTACAAGAAATTATCGGTTCATTGAAAATGTATGATGCGACCGAAGCATGGGTTGTAACGAACAGCTATTTTACAAGACAAGCAGAGAAATTAGCCGAAACAAACGACGTGTATTTAATCGATCGAGACGAACTAATTGAAATGATTTTAAAGAAAAGATAAACAGTATACAAATCCAATAAATAAAAAAATCTGCTCTCTTAGCATTGGTACTGACCATCATTTTTGAGACAATAAGAAAATACCCTACTTTACAGTTAGTTGACGGTATTTAACCGGCGATTGGCTGTTTAGTTTCGTTTGAATACGGATATTGTTAT